>JAYTSB010000414.1:0-5360 GCA_043745825.1 Actinomycetota bacterium
GTCGCGTCCTGCAGCTTGGCGGCCAGCCACGCGGTGAGCTGTTCGCGCAGAACGGCGTGATCGCGCGTTGAGGTTTTCGGTCGTTCGTCGGTCATGGCGGGCCCCCGTGTAACGGAACGACCCGAGAGTATCTGACGCTCCGTCAGAAGCGAGCACAGGATCGGGGCCCCGGTTAGCCTCCGCAGCATGTTGGGCATCGTCGATGGTCGAGTGCTCGGGTGCTTGCTGGAGAAGGAGCGCACGACGCCGGACCAGTATCCGCTGACCTTGAACGCGCTGCTGCTTGCGTGCAATCAGTCCACCAACCGCGAGCCGGTGATGAACGTGGAGGTCCACGAGGTGGATGCGTCGATCACCTCGATGAAGTCCGCCGGCCTGGTGCGGATCGTGCATCCCAGCCACGGTCGCAGCGTGACTCGGTTCCGCCAGGTGGCCGACGAGCACTTCCGATGGACGCCGGAGCAGGCATCGTTGATGGCCGTGCTGCTCGTGCGGGGCCCGCAGACTGTTGCCGAGCTGAAGGCGCGCAGCGAGCGACTGCACATGTTCGCGTCCGTCGACCAGGTCGACGGCACCCTGCAATCGCTCGCCACGGGCGACGAGCCGTTCGCGGTACGGCTCGAACGGCAGTCGGGTCACAAGGAGCTGCGCTGGCAGCAACTGTTGGCCGTCGAGGCCGTGCCCGGGCCGGCTCGTCACGCTCCATCGATTTCGGTGACCGATCCGTTGCACGATCGCGTCGCCCAGCTTGAGTCGCGAGTTGAGCGCTTGGAGGCCGCACTCGGCGACCTGCTCGCCTGAGCCGGTCAGCCGGTGCCGATCAGGCCGCGTCAGGTTTACGACAGGGGCAGCAGCGCGTTCGCCGGGATCCGGGGCACGTGGATGTCCGGCACGGGGAAGTTGAACTTCTCGTACTTCGGCTTGGCCGTGGCGCGGTAGCGGTCGGTGGAGTGCGTGCGGTCCTTGTCGAACTCAGGGATGACCTTTTGGCCGAAAACCTCCAGCATCTCCAGGATCTCCTCGTGATGCAGCGCGGCCGGCAAGCCGAACACGAGCTGATCGCAGCCAACGGTCTGGTACTTCTCCACCTGCTCGACCACCTCGTCGGGCGTACCGCACAGCATGTAGCCGCCTGCGATCAGCTGGTCGAGGAAAGCCTCAGGGTCGCCGCCAGCGATCTCGCGAATGACGTACGGCGGGTTCGGCCACACGATGGCGTCCGGGGACTGCGGCATCGTGTCGTGGTACATGTTCACCATCGTGACGAGGTAGCCGCTGAGGCTGTCGAGGGCGATCTTGCGCGCCCGCTTGCGGTCGCCCAGGCAGATGACCGCGTTCGTCATCATCACGTTGTCGTTCTTGAACTGACCGAGCGGCTCGGTGCAGTCGACGATGGCTTCCTTGTAGGAGTCGATGCGACCCTGGAGGTTGTAGATCGGCTCGAAGTTGAACGCAATCGCACCGATGCCCAGCGCGCCGGCGCGAGCGAAGGTGGGTGGGTTTCCGCAGGCGACCCAGATCGGCGGGTGTCCCTTGCCGTGCGGCTTGGGCAGGATGTTGTGCGGCGTGGGCACCGTGAAGTGCTGGCCCTGGTGGGTGTAGTCGAGCTGCTCCCACATGCGCGGGATCTCGTGCACGGCCTCTTCCCACTCGCTCTTGGTGGAGTTCTTGTCCAGCACATTGAACGTGGCCAGTTCGTGGCTGCCGGCACCACGGCCGGTGCCCCACTCGAAGCGGTTTCCGGTGATGTGGTCGAGCATCGCGACGCGCTCTGCGTTGCGCACGGGGTGGTTCACCCGGGGGGAGAGGTTGTTGATGCCCGTGCCGAGGTGGATGGAGTCCGTCTGCGCAGCGATGTAGCCCATCATCACCTCGGGCGCGGAGAGATGGCTGTATTCGGTGAGGCCGTGGTGCTCGCCGAACCAGGCGTACTTCCAGTTGTGGCGATCGGCATGGATGGTGTACTCGCACTCGCGCATCAGCGCGGTGTGCTCGGAGACGGAATCATGGGCCGCCGGGCCCGGGATGTAACCATTCAAGAAAATGCCGAACTCCACGGCGACCCCCTGTTGCGTCCTGTGTGGCGCCGTTGTGCGCCGTGCTCGGGAGATGTTAACGCAATGCATTAATTCTGTCGAGTCACATCGCTCGGGATGTGAACCGGACAATGGGAGCCGGGCCGAAGCAAGGTTCCTTGGCATACTGGTGTGCTCTTCCAAAGGACCATGACCTATGCGCACCTCACTCGCCGAACTGCTCGAGACCACGTCGTTGGTCCTCGCTGACGGGGCCACCGGCACCAACTACATGGAGCGCGGTCTCGGCCCCGGCGATCCTCCCGAGCTGTGGAACGTGGACCACCCGGACCGCGTGCGTGGTCTGCACCAGGACTTCGTCGATGCCGGCGCGGACATCATCCTCACCAACACCTTCGGGTGCACCACCTACCGGCTGAAGTTGCACGGCAACCAGCACCGCGTGCACGAGCTCGCCAGCGCGGCGGCGCGCCTTGCCCGCGAGGTGGCTGATGGCGCCGATCGACCGGTGGTCGTTGCCGGCTCGGTCGGTCCGCTCGGTGAGCTGTTCGAGCCGATGGGTCTGCTCACGGCGCCCGAGGCCATCGCTGCGTTCCGCGAGCAGATCGAAGGGCTCAAGGATGGCGGCGTCGATGTGGTGTGGATCGAGACCATGTTCTCCGCCGAGGAGGTACGCGCCGCAGCCCAGGCCGCGATCGACGCGGGCATGCCGTACACCGCCACGCTGTCGTTCGACACCGCCGGGCGCACGATGATGGGCATCCTCCCGGAGAACCTGCCCTCGCTGTTCAGCGGTCTCGCCGTGCCACCCGTGGCGATGGGCGCCAACTGCGGCGTCGGCGCCAGCGACATCCTGCTCTCGATCCTGGCGATGAGCGCGGCCGAGCCCGACAGCGTGTTCATCTCCAAGGGCAACTGCGGCGTCCCGCACTTCCACGGTACGGAGATCGTGTACAGCGGCACCACGGAGGTCATGGCCGCGTACGCCGGCCTTGCCGTCGATGCTGGGGCGCGCATCGTCGGGGGCTGCTGCGGCACCTCACCCGCCCACCTTGCGGCCATGCGCCACAGCATCGATGGGATGCTGAGTGGCCAGGCGGGTCGTGGCGAACGGCCGAGCCTGGAGCAGATCGTGGCCACCACCGGCCCGCTCACGAACAGCGCGCCGAACGCGAACGCCGGTGAAGGCCGCGAACGCAGCCGTAGCCGTCGCGGCTGATGGCCCACGCCGCTGATCTGGCAGCGCCATTCCGCCTGGACGGGCGGGTCGCCATCGTCACCGGCGCAGCGGGCGGGATCGGGCTCGCTGCGGCTCGCGTGTTGGCCGAAGCGGGTGCACACGTGGTGCTCACCGACGTGCAGGAAGCGACCCTCACCGCAGCGGCCGACGCGCTGCGCGCCGACAGCCTGGCGTGTGAGTCCGCCGTGCTCGACGTGTCCCGCCAGGCCGACGTGGACGCGCTCGTGACCACCGTGGCGTCGCGCCACGGCCGGTTGGACGTGATGGTCAACAACGCCGGCATCATCGACGACAGCTCGCCGATGACCATCACCGAGGCAACACTGGACCGCATCCATGCGGTCAACTTCAAGGGGGTCGTGTTCGGTTCGCAGGCCGCGGCGCGCGTGATGCTGGCCGCCGGCTCGGGCAGCATCATCAACGTCACCTCCGGGGTGGTGGACATCGCCATTCCGCTGTTCGCCGGTTACTCCACGTCGAAGGCCGCCGCGGCGCAGTACAGCCGCGGGCTGGCGATGGAGGTGGCCAAGGGCGGTGTGCGGGTGAACACGCTCGCTCCGGGCTGGACCGACACACCGATGAACGAGCGCCACGTACGGCGCGAGGATGGCACCGTCGATCGAGACCGCAAGGCCGATTACGTTGCGATGCGCGCCGGAACATCGCCGTTGGGAATGACGGGTGAGCCAGTGGATCAGGCGTACGCGATCTGGTACCTGGCAGCGGACGTCTCGCGCTACGTGACCGGGATGGTGTTCCGGGTGAACGGCGGAGTGACGATGCCATGGTGAGCGAGCCTGCGAGTGAACGGAAGGCGGCATGGTGAGCGAGCCTGCGAGCGAACGGAAGGCGGCATGGTGAGCGGCGAGAAGATCTTGATCACGGGGGTCGCTGGGCAGATCGCGTTTCCGATGGCGCGGATGCTCGCTGCGGACAACGAGGTGTGGGGTCTGGCCCGGTTCACCCATCCCACGGCGCGCGAACGGGTGGAGGGCATCGGGGTGCGGACGCTTGCCTGCGATCTCGGCGTGGGAGATCTGTCTGCGGTGCCCGACGACTTCACGCTCGTGATCCACTTGGCCGCGTTCATCGCCCCTGGCATGGATTACGACCTCGCCATCCGCGACAACGCAGAGGCCACGGGTCTGCTGCTGCAGCACTGTCGGTCTGCGCGTGCCGCACTGGTGATGTCGACGCACTCGGTGTACAAGCCGCAGGATGACCCGATGTACGTGTTCCACGAGACCGCACCTCTCGGGGACTGCAACAACACCCTGTCCCCGCCCTACTCGGCGTCCAAGATCGGTGCCGAAGCGGTGGCCCGGTTCTGCTCACGCGCCTTCGACTTGCCGGTCACGATCGCGCGGATGAACGCGTCGTACGGTCCGAACGGCGGGCTTCCCGCGTTCCATGCCGACACCATCGCCGCCGGCAGCCCGGTGACCACCCGTTGGGAACCATGCATGTACAGCCCGATCTTCGAGGATGACATCAACCTGCAGGTCGGTGCGCTGCTCGACGCGGCAACTGTTCCAGCGACCATCGTCAACTGGGCCGGTGACGAGCCGGTGAGCGCACAGGAGTGGACGCGCTATGCCGGTGAGCTGATGGGCGTGCAGGCCCAGGTCGATGTCACACCCATCCCCAACACCCTGCGCGGGTCGATCGCCGACACCACCCGCCGCCTGGCCATCACCGGTCCGTGCACCGTGGACTGGCGCGAGGGCATGCGCCGCACCGTCGCCGCACGCCACCCGGAACGCATCCTCACCTGAACCGAACGATCACTGGTGCATCCCGGCAGAGCACGGCCCTGCGACGATGTGCGTTGGCCGCCCCGTGTGAAGCGTTGCCGCGCCCCAGTGACGTCCGGCTCGGCTGCCAGTTCACCGGCGCGCCGCCTCGGAAGGTGCCGGTCCTGGCCGGATGTTCTGGGCGTCTTTCTGCCAGCGAATCGATCCTTCAGCCGGCGGAGTAATCGAGCGACCGCCTCGCGACGGTGATCCCCTCGCGATCTCTGTCACACCGGTTTGCGATGATGGGTGTATGAGTTCGACGGGGGATTCGACCAGCAGCGACTGCGG
>JAYTSB010000415.1:0-5383 GCA_043745825.1 Actinomycetota bacterium
GGGGTGTTCGTGTAGACGCGGGTGCACACGCCACGGCGCTGCGGCGAGCCCTTCAGGGCCGGCGTCTTGGTCTTCGTGAACTTGCTGCTGCGCCCTTGGCGAACCAGCTGCTGAATTGTGGGCACGCGTGAACCTTTCGCGTTCTGAGAACGAACTGCTTGTCTGCATCGATGGGCATGCGTCGGACGACCCGTCGCACAGGACCCTGCAATGTTAGGCCCGACCTACGACAGTGGCAACCCGGCAGGACGACGATGTGCTAGGAGGCGCCGCCGAGCCCGCTGCGCAGCGTGGCGCAGTACCAGTCGGTGAAATCTGCGGTGCCGGTTTCGATCCCGGGTGTGTACGGACCGGGCCGGTAGCCACGCGACGCAATCCCGCGCTGGTTGTTCTCGGCCAGCGTGCGGTCCTGGTCGTTCGTGGCAACCCAGACCCGGGTGAGGTGGTCGAGGTCGTAGTCGACGCCCTCCACCGCGTCACGATGCACGAGCCAACGCGTCACGAGCAGGGTCTCGGCGGCACTGCGTGGCAGCACGCTGAAGCTGACGACGTGATCGGACTGGACGTGATTCCACGTGTTCGGCAGGTGCAGCAGCCGCACCGACCCCAACTCGCGCTGGGTCTCGTGCAGGGTGCCGAGCAGCTTGGCGCACGCCGGCGAGCCATCGATCGTCATCGCTGCCGAGGAGTTGGTGAACGGAATCCGAACCACCCGCCACTCGTTGCCGCCCTCGGTGGTGTGCTCGTGGACGATGCCCTCCGCATCCCACTCGGCGAACTTGCGGGCGAGGAGATCCTCGACGTTGCCGGCCAGCGAGGTGCCCGGTCCGTCGAACTCGGAGATCGTGTGCATCAGCTCCGGATGCGCCCCCACGCAGTGGTAGCACTCACGGTTGTTCTCCATCACCAGCTTCCAGTTCGAGTGCTCGACGATCACCTGGGTGTGCGCCACCTTCACGTCCTCCAGCCGATGCGGCTCGAGAAATGGCGCGGTCCCGGCGGCGAACGCGCCGAAGTCGGGCGCCACCACGGCGAGGCAGATGAACACGTAGCCACCCACCGTTGCGCAGTGCACCGTCCCCAGGCCGAAGTCGGCAGGGTCGAAATCGGCGTCGAGGTAGCGGCCGCCGGCGAAGGTGCCGTCGAGGTGGTAGCTCCACTGGTGATACGGGCAGACCAACCGGCGTGAATGACCACGCTCGGCGAGGCACACCAGTGAACCCCGATGCCTGCAGGTGTTGTGAAAGGCGCGCACCTCGCCCTGCTTGCCGCGCACGATGATCACCGAGTCGGAGCCGACGTCGACACGGACCCAGTCGCCCGGTTCGGGCACCTCACATGTGTGGCCGACGAACAGCCAGTTCGGAGCGATCACGTGATCCATGTCGAGCGCGAAGAACTGCTCGTCGGTGTAAAACGGCTGCGGCAGGCTCCAACCGTAGGGCTGCTCTGCGAGCAGCGCCCGGGCCGAATCTGCAGCGGTGCGGAGCGCGAGCGACATCTGGCGAATCCTAGAACGATCGTGCCGAATATCGGGACACCGAACCGCACTGGAAGAGGCGGAAAACGCGAACTGGTGGTCGGACGTCGCCACCTTGGCGACATCCGACCACCAGTTCTGCGAGCAGCTCAGCCTTCGGCGGTGTCGCCGTCGGAGTAGGTGCCGTGGAGGTTGCCCAACCACGCCGCCGGATCCTCGGTGTCGCTGCTGTAGTACGCCATTGGCTTGTAGTCCGGGGCGGAGACATCGAAGTCGCGGTAGCGCTCCATGCCGGTACCCGCCGGGATCAACTTGCCGATGATGATGTTTTCCTTGAGCCCGAGCAGGCTGTCGCTGCGGCCGTCGATGGCCGCCTCGGTGAGCACTCGGGTGGTCTCCTGGAACGATGCCGCAGACAGCCACGACTCGGTGGCCAGCGAGGCCTTGGTGATGCCCATCAGCTCAGGGCGACCCTCGGCGGGACGCTTGCCTTCTTCGACCATCCGCTTGTTGGTGTCACGGAAGACCTTGGCATCGGCACGCTCGCCGGGCAGGAATCCGGTCTCGCCGGGCTCCTGCACACCGATGCGTCGTGTCATCTGGCGCACGATCAACTCGATGTGCTTGTCGGAGATCGACACACCCTGGTCGCGATACACCCGCTGGACTTCCTCGACGAGGTAGACCTGGGTCTCGCGGATGCCCTTGATCTCCATGATCTCCTTCGGGTCGAACGGCCCGTCGGTGACCGGGTCGCCGGCCTTGATGTCCGCACCGTCCACCACCGAGGGGCGGCTGCCGGTGGGGAGCACGATCAAGTGCTCCTCGCCGCTGTCGTCCACAACGGTGATCGGGATGCCCTTGCCTTCGTCCTCGCCGACGCGCACGACACCGCTGGCCTTGGCCAGTCGGGCCGAACCACGCGGCGTGCGTGCCTCGAACAGCTCGACCACGCGGGGCAGACCACCGGCGATGTCCTTGCCGGCCACGCCACCCGTGTGGAAGGTACGCATCGTCAGCTGGGTACCGGGCTCACCGATCGATTGTGCGGCAATGACGCCGACGGCTTCACCGAGCTCGATCGACTTGCCGGTGGCCAGCGAACGGCCGTAGCACAGCCCGCAGATGCCGAGATCGGCATCGCAGGTGAGCACCGAGCGAACGCGGACCCGGTTGACCTTCGGATCGTCACGCAGGGCGACCATCTCGTCGTCACCGATCAAGCTGTTCTTCGCGAGCACCGTGCCATCGCTGAGGGTGACATCGTTGAGCAGCGCGCGGCCGAACAGCTTCGACTCCAGGTACGACCGCGTGTTGGCCGTGTCGGGCTGCACGTTGTCGATCCACAGACCAAGGGTGGTGCCACAGTCGATCTCGCGGATGATCAGCTCCTGGGCCACGTCCACCAGACGGCGGGTCAGGTAACCCGAGTCGGCGGTGCGCAGGGCCGTGTCCACGAGGCCCTTACGAGCGCCCGGGGTGGCGATGAAGTACTCGAGGGTCTCGAGGCCTTCACGGAAGTTCTTCTTGATCGGTCGGGGGATCATGTCGCCACGAGGGTTGGCCACCAGACCACGCATGCCGGCGATCTGGCGCATCTGGGTCATGTTGCCGCGGGCACCGGAGCCGACCATCATGTCGATCGGGTTGAACCGCTGCGCCTTGAACTCCTTCTCCATCGCCTCTTGCACCTCGGCGGTGGCGTCGGTCCAGATGCGGACCTCCATGTTGCGACGCTCGCCGTCGGTGATGATGCCTCGGCGGAATTGATTCTCGACCTTGTCAGCCTGGTTCTCGTAGCGGTCGAGGATCTCCCGCTTGGTCTTCGGCGTCTTGACGTCGTCGATCGACACGGTGATGCCGCTCTGGCTGGCATAGCGGTAGCAGACCGCCTTGATCGCGTCGAGCGCAACCGCGACTTCGGACTTCAGGTAGAAGTCCGAGAGCCGCTCCACGATGACTCCCATCTCCTTCTTCTTGACGAGGAAGTCGATGTGCCCGAAGCGCTCGGGGTAGTCAGTCGGCAGCGTCTCTTCGAACAGCAACCGCCCGGCGGTGGTGTCGAAGCGCTCGCCGTTCGGGCGACGAACATGGATCGGGGCGTGCAGGTTGAGCTCGCCTTCGTCGAGCGCTCGGAGCACTTCCCACAGATGGCGGAACGTGCGGCCAGCGCCGGACGCGTCCTCGACGAGCTCGGTGAGGTAGTACGCACCGATGACGAGGTCCTGCGACGGGGTCACCGTGGGGCGACCCGACGCCGGCGAGAGGATGTTGTTCGCTGACAGCATCAGCACGCGTGCTTCGGCCTGGGCCTCGGCCGACAGCGGCACGTGGATGGCCATCTGGTCGCCGTCGAAGTCGGCGTTGAAGGCGGTGCAGACCAGCGGGTGGATCTGCAGAGCCTTGCCCTCCACCAGCACCGGCTCGAAGGCCTGGATGCCGAGACGGTGCAGCGTCGGGGCACGGTTGAGCATGAC
This sequence comes from Actinomycetota bacterium, assembly GCA_043745825.1. GTDB lineage: Bacteria > Actinomycetota > Acidimicrobiia > Acidimicrobiales > Ilumatobacteraceae > WLMZ01. The sequence continues at coordinate 3,958 of JAYTSB010000415.1, forward strand.
CGGGTGCTCCTTGATGACGTCCTCGAGGACGTCCCACACCTGCGGCCGACGGCGCTCCACCATGCGCTTCGCGCTCTTGATGTTCTGAGCCAGCTCGAGATCGACCAGGCGCTTCATCACGAACGGCTTGAACAGCTCGAGCGCCATCAGCTTGGGCAGACCGCATTGGTGCAGCTTCAGCGTCGGGCCGGCGACGATGACCGAGCGGCCCGAGTAGTCGACGCGCTTGCCGAGCAGGTTTTGACGGAAGCGGCCCTGCTTGCCCTTCAGCATGTCGGACAGCGACTTCAGCGGACGGTTGCCGGGACCCGTGACCGGTCGGCCACGACGGCCGTTGTCGAACAGGGCGTCGACGGCCTCCTGCAGCATGCGCTTTTCGTTGTTGACGATGATCTCGGGGGCACCGAGGTCGAGCAGGCGCTTGAGCCGGTTGTTGCGGTTGATGACGCGGCGGTACAGGTCGTTGAGGTCCGACGTCGCAAAGCGACCACCGTCGAGCTGCACCATCGGGCGCAGCTCTGGCGGGATCACCGGCACCACGTCGAGGATCATTGCCTTCGGGTCGTTGACCCGGTTGTTCCGCTCGTCGCGCTTGTTGAACGACGTCACGATCTTGAGGCGCTTGATCGCCTTCTGGCGGCGCTGCGCGCTCAGTGGCTTGCGACCACCCTCCGGCGGATCAATGGCCTCGCGCAGGCGTGCCTCTTCGACGTCGAAGTCGATGCGGTCGATGAGCGCCTTGATGCTGTCTGCGCCGGTGCCGCCCTCGAAGTAGTCGCCGTAACGATCGCGCAGCTCACGCCACAGCATCTCGTCGTCGATGATCTTGCGGCTGTGGATGTCCTTGAACTCATCCCACGTACGCGAGAGGAGATCGAGCTCGGCTTCGTAGCGGTCGCGAAGCGCCGCGATCTCCTTGTCCACGGCCTTGCCGCGTGACTTGACGTCGCTGTCCTTGGCCCCTTCACCCTCCATCTTGGAGGCCTCGGTCTCACCCTCGTGCAAGCGACGCTCGACCGCCACTTCCATCTCCTTACGGATGGCATCGCGCTCCTCGAGGTACTCGTTCTCCAGGTTGGACTTGTCGGCATGCCGCTTGTCCACGTCCACCCAGGTCACCAGGTTGGCGGCGAAGTAGATGACCTTCTCGAGCTGCTTGGCCTTCAGCTCTTCTTTGGTCTCCACACCGGCGAGCAGATACGCGAGCCAGCTGCGAGTGCCGCGCAGGTACCAGATGTGCACCACGGGCGCAGCCAGCTCGATGTGTCCCATCCGCTCGCGACGAACCTTGCTGCGGGTGACTTCGACGCCGCAGCGCTCGCAGATGATGCCCTTGAAGCGGGCGCGCTTGTACTTGCCGCAGTAGCACTCCCAGTCGCGGGTCGGCCCGAAGATCTTCTCGCAGAACAGGCCGTCCTTTTCGGGG
>JAYTSB010000416.1:0-3353 GCA_043745825.1 Actinomycetota bacterium
TCCACGGCAACGGTGTACTTCGGCCTTCGCGACGGCGATCAGTACCTCGACCCGGCGCCCCGTCTCGGCCGCTGGAGGCGCCGCCCTCGCCTGGTGCCCTCCGGCGATCGCGCCGCTCGGCCCGGACGCCCGCCCTCCCTGCACTGCCCCGCAGGCTGACCCTCGGGCAGCACCCCCGACGCCCGCCGCCGCCCAGGTGCCTGAGGGGCGGTGACCGCACGGATCGACCGATTTCGGTCGTTTGGTGCTGTCGCGGCCGGGGGAGTGTGATGTGGTCGAAAGGCGCGGGGCGCCTCGATCGCATGGCGCTGGGAGCTGACGAGCAGGAAAAATGCGTGCTGGAAGGCCGGTTTCGGCCCGATAGAGTGCTGAACGGCCTGGTTCCAGGCCGCAACACCAACACCAGCACCCCGCCCACCTGCGGTCGCCTCGGCGCCGGGCGAGGCGCATCGCCGCACCGCAGGAGAGGAGTGGTTGTCATGGCTGTCGTCACAACGCGCCAAATGCTGGAAGCCGGAGTTCATTTCGGGCATCAGACCCGCCGCTGGAACCCGAAGATGAAGCGGTTCATCTTCGGTGAGCGCAACGGCATCTACATCATCGATCTCGACCAGACGCTGCAGCGCGCCGAGGTGGCCTACAACTTCGTTCGCGAGCTGTCCGCCAAGGGCGGCACCGTACTGTTCATCGGCACCAAGAAGCAGGCCCAGGACCCGGTGCGCAGCTACGCCGAGAAGTGCGGCATGCCCTACATCAACGAGCGTTGGCTCGGTGGCATGCTCACCAACTTCGAGACCATCTCCAAGCGCGTCGCCAAGATGCAGGAGTACGAGCGGATGAAGATCTCCGGCGAGTTCGACGCGATGCCGAAGAAGGAGGCCCTGCTGCTGTCCCGCGAGTTGGAGAAGCTGCAGAAGAACCTCGGCGGCATCCGTGGCATGCAGCAGCGCCCTGACGCCGTGTTCATCTTGGACACGAAGAAGGAGCACATCGCCGTCACCGAGGCGAACAAGCTGAAGATTCCCGTGATCGCGGTCGTCGACACCAACGTCGATCCCGACGTCATCCAGTTCCCCATTCCTGGCAACGACGACGCCATCCGCGCAAACGCGCTGATGAGCCGGGTCATCGCGGAAGCCGTGGAAGAAGGCCGCTACATCTCCTCCAAGCGCAACCCGCAGGCCGCACCGAAGCGCACCGCCGAGCAGGACGCAGAGTTCGCCGCAGAGCAGGCCGATGCCCGCAAGCAGGCCGCTGCTGCGCAGGCCGAGCGTGAGGCGCGCCTGGCTGCCGCCAAGGACGCCCCTGCCGAGGCCGCCCCGAGCGCCACTGCGGACGCCGTCACCGACGTGGTCGAGGCACTCCCGCCCGTGGGCGAGATCGAGACCTCGACCGTCGAGTCTGCGCCCGCAGCCGATGCAGCGTCCGGTGCGGACGACGCGCCTGGCGCCGACGAGGCAACCTCCGCCGAGCCCACTGGCGCCACCGAGACTCAAGAGAGCTGAACGACCATGGCGATTTCCACCAAGGACATCCAGGCCCTGCGCCAAACGACCGGTGCCGGGATGATGGACTGCAAGAAGGCGCTCGAGTCCACCGACGGAGACGTCGAGGCCGCCAAGCAGTGGCTCCGCGAGAAGGGTCTGTCGGCTGCCGCGAAGCGCGACGACCGCGAGAGCGCACAGGGCGTGGTGGCGCTGCTGATCGATGGTGACGTCGGGGGTGTGGTCAAGCTGAAGAGCGAGACCGACTTCGTGGCCAGCAGCGACCAGTTCAAGGCCGAGGCCGATGCTCTGGTCGCCCTCGTCGTCGCCAAGGGCGCCGACGCGGTCAGCGAGCACGCATCGATCATCGACGACCTGAAGATCGTGCTCAAGGAGAACATCAGCATCGGCGACGTGGTTCGCTTCGAAGCCGAGACCGGCAACGTGCTCGAGTCATACGTGCACATCCAGGGCGGGCGCGGCGTCAACGCCGTGCTCGTCGAGATGGACGGCGCGAGCGCCTCCCTCGCCCACGACATCGCCGTGCACATCGCGTTTGCCCGCCCGAAGTACCTTGCCAAGGCCGATGTCCCGGATGACGTCGTCGCTGCGGAACGGGCCACGCTGGAAACCATTTCCCGCAACGAGGGCAAGCCAGAGGCCGCCCTGCCGAAGATCATCGAAGGGCGCATCCAGGGCTTCTTCAAGGATGTCTGCCTGCTCGACCAGCCCTATGCCAAGGACGACAAGGTGTCGATCAGCCAACTGATCGGCTCCGCCAAGATCATCCGGTTCGCCCAGGTCGAGATCGGCTGATCCGGCGCCATGTCGAGCAGCAACGCCTCACCCCGATGGAAGCGAATCGTCTTTAAACCATCGGGTGAGGCGTTGGCCGGTCCGTCCGGGTCGGGACTCGACGGGGCCACGCTTGCGCACACCGCGCTGGAGATCCTCGACGTCCGTGAAAACCTCGGCGTCGACGTCGCAGTCGTTGTGGGCGGCGGTAACTTCTGGCGCGGCCGCACCGGTGCCATGACCGGCATGGACGCCACCCAGTCCGATCACATCGGCATGCTCGGCACGGTGATGAACGCACTCGCCCTCCAAGATGCGTTGGAGCGCGCCGGCCAGCCGACCCGTGTGCAGTCGGCCATCGAGATGCCGCGCATCGCCGAGCCGTACATTCGTCGCCGGGCGATGCGCCACCTCGAGAAGGGTCGCGTCGTCATCTTCGCGGCGGGCACCGGCAACCCGTTTTTCACCACCGACACCGCTGCTGCACTGCGTGCTGCGGAGATCGACGCCAATGCGCTGTTGAAGGGTACGCACTCCGGAGTGGACGGCGTGTATTCCGCCGATCCTCGTCTCGACACCTCCGCCACGAAGTACGAGCAGGTCAGCTACATGGATGTGATGACCAAGGACCTCAAGGTCATGGATGCAACGGCGATCGCATTCTGCCGCGACAACAAGCTGCCGATCGTGGTGTTCGACATGTCAGCGCACGGCGCACTGCGGGCGATCCTGGAGGGCGAGCGGGTCGGCACCATCATCTCCGACGACTAGTTCACGACGAGTCCCGAGCATCACTGGCTGCGTCGACGCAGCGCTATGCACACTCCGCGTCCCGGCCGCTCTGTACGCTTGTCGCGTGATCGAAGAGACCCTTCTCGAAGCGATGGACAAGATGGACAAAGCTGTCCAGCATGTGCAGAACCAATTCACGTCGGTGCGCACCGGACGGGCCACTCCCGCATTGGTCGATCGCATCACGGTGGACTACTACGGTTCCAGCGTCCCCCTCCAGCAACTCGCCGGTTTCCAGGTGCCGGAGGCCCGCCAGCTGATCATCAAGCCGCACGACCGGGC
>JAYTSB010000417.1:0-2885 GCA_043745825.1 Actinomycetota bacterium
CCGTCGGGTCCGCTGGAGCTGCGATACGAGCGTGATGGCCGCTCCCTCACGGTCACGTTGGACAGCGACTGCGATCACTGGGTGGTCTATGACCAACCGCGTCATGCCACGTGCGTCGAACCGCAAAGCGGTCCTCCGGACGGTTTCAACGCCGGGGGCACCGGGGCGCTCACCCGCCTCGAGCCGCACGCCACGCTGGACCGAACGATGCGTGTGAGCTGGACTTCAACGGCTGGCGATCCCGCAGAAGGGTGATTCCGGCCGTGTGACATGTCCGTGAAACGTCCGCGACGCCTATCGACCGGTCGTGACGCCCAGATAGCGTCATCAGCCATGTCCGATCACACAGGCGCGCGCACGCTGGACCCGGATGGTCCGCTGCACATCGCCTACCTCACGTATCGGGGCAAGCCTCACGTCGGCGGGCAGGGCGTGTACACGCGTCACCTCACCAAGGCACTCGCCGATCTCGGCCACACGATCGAGGTCTTCGCGGGCCAGCCGTACCCGATCCTCGACGAGCGGGTACCCCTGCACCAGCTGCCGAGCCTCGACATCTTCAACGATCAGTACCCGGGTCGACTGCCCGCCTACTGGGAGCTGAAGTCGCGTGAGGACGTGCTCGAGACGCTGCAATACCTCACCGGCACGTTCAGTGAGCCGCTCGCGTTCAGCGCCCGGGCCTACCGGGCCGTGAAGCCGCGCATCGCCGACTTCGATCTCGTCCACGACAACCAGTGCCTCGGCTACAGCATCCTGCAGATCGAGAAGATGATGCCCACCATCGTCACCCTGCATCACCCCATCACCAAGGACCGCGAGCTCGAGATGAGCCACGCGCCGACCTGGCGCAAGCGCCGCAGTGTTGGTCGTTGGTACAGCTTCGTGAAGATGCAGGGGCGAGTCGCCAGCCGTCTGCCGCGCATCGTCGTGGTCAGCGAGAACAGCATCAAGGACATCAACGCCGACATGGGCGTGAGCTTCGATCGGATGCGCCTCGTGCCCGTCGGGGTGGACCCGGATCTGTTCCGGCCCCGTCCCGACATCGCCCGCGTGCCCGGGCGGTTGATCACCACCGCCTCGGCTGACGTGGCGCTGAAGGGCCTGTCGTACCTGCTCGAGGCGATGGCCAAGCTACGCACCGAGCGCAACATCACGCTCACCATCATCGGCAAGCCGCGCTCGGGGCACAGCGACGATCTCATCACCAAGCTCGGCCTGCGCGACCACATCGACTTCGTCAGCGGCGTGTCCGACGAGCGCATCGTCGAGCTGTACGCGGAGGCCGAACTGGCGGTGGTGCCCAGCCTGTACGAGGGCTTCAGCCTGCCTGCCATCGAGGCGATGTGCACCGGCACGCCACTGGTCGCCACCGACGGAGGTGCCCTGCCCGAGGTCACCGGCAAGGACGGCGAGACCGTCTTCGGTTGTCGAGCCGGCGATGCCGAGGGCCTCGCCGCCACCATCCGTCGCGCCCTCGACGACGACGCCCTGCGCGCCCGCATCGGCGCCGCCGGCCGCCAGCGCGTCGTGGAGCGCTGGAGCTGGAAGCACTGCGCCAAGCTCACCGTTGACCAGTACCGCGAGGTGCTGTCGATGCCCGACAACGTGGCCAAGCTGCGCAAGAACGGCCGGATCAACTAGACGATGCTGACGATCCGTTTCGATCAGCTCGGCCTGCAGCCCGGCGACCGCGTGCTCGATGTCGGGGCCGGATTCGGTCGGCACTGCTTCGAGGTGGCCCGCCGCGGCGGCCGTGTTGTCGCACTCGACTACGCGGCAGACGAGGTCCTCGCCACCCGTGCCACGCTCGGCGGGATGGTCGACGCCGGCGAGGCCACGCTGGAGTCCTACGTCGGCGTGCTCCGCGGTGACGCCACCCGGCTGCCCTTCGCGGACAACACCTTCGACCGCGTGATCACCAGCGAGGTGCTGGAACACATCCAGAACGACGTTGGTGCCATCGCCGAGATGGTGCGCGTGCTCAGGCCTGGCGGCACGTTCGCGGGCACGGTGCCAACGTGGTTCCCGGAGAAGATCAACTGGATGCTGAGTGACGAGTACCACGCGCCGAAATCGGTGGGTGGGCACGTACGCATCTACACCGCTACCGAGCTGAAGGCCAAGCTGCGTTCTGCGGGGCTCGAGGTCACGGGCAGCCATCACGCCCATGCTCTGCACTCGCCCTACTGGTGGTTGAAGTGCGCCGTGGGTCCGCGCCGCGAGGACAGCAAAGCGGTCAATGCGTACAAGAAGTTCCTCGAGTGGGACATCATCACCGGGCCACGCAGCACACGCCTGGCCGAGCGCGTGCTCAGCCCGGTGCTGGGCAAGAGCCTCGCCGTGTACGGCACCAAGCCGCGGGTCACCGGATGAGCCGGCTGCCCGACCTCGCCGGGGTGCTCTCGTCGGAGGAAGTGCATGCGACCGCTGAGTCCATCGCCTCACTGCAGCTGCCCTCCGGGATGATCCCCTGGTTCGAGGGCGGGCACTGCGATCCGTGGAACCACGTCGAGACGGCAATGGCGCTCGATGTCGCCGGGCTGCACGGCTCTGCCGAGCGCGCCTACGAGTGGTTGGTCGACATGCAGCGGCCCGAGGGCGCGTGGAACAACTACTACCTGCCCGACGGCAGCGTGGAGGACATCAAGCTGGACTCCAACGTCTGCGCGTACGTGGCCACCGGGGTCTGGCACCACTGGCTGTGCACGTGGGACCGGGCTTTCGTCGACCACCTGTGGCCGACTGTGGACCGCGCCCTGGAGTGGGTGCTGTCGTTGCGCCGCCACGACGGCACCATTCTGTGGGCATGCGAGCCGGAGGCCAAGCCGTGGAACTACGCGCTGCTCACCGGCTCCAGCAGCATCATGCACTCGCTGCAGTGC
>JAYTSB010000418.1:0-14673 GCA_043745825.1 Actinomycetota bacterium
CGGTGTGCAATCCGGGCAGGCCGTCACCGTGCGCTTCCAGGCCAAGTTGCCGGGCACGGTTCAGTCCTCCACGGCCACTGCCGGCTCGGCGAGCGCGCCCACGGGACTGAGCTGGACGGTGCCCATCGACGGTGCCGCACTCGAGGTCACCACGCTGGCGACCGTCAAGGATCCCGAGAACAAATGGGCCGGGCCGCTGGCCAAGGGCGCACTGATCGCGTTCGTGGGGTGGATCGTGATCGCCGCGGGATTCATCATCTACGTGGTCATGGCCAGGCGACGCCGGGCCGCCATCCGCGCCCTCCGCTGACGCGCCCGTCCGCGCCGGTCGGTCCTCCGGTCTCAGGTCAGCCCATCAACCCTTGCGGGCGCGCGCCTTGGCCTGCTCCAACGACACCTGGAGCAAGCTCAGCAGCGTCTCCTTGACCGCCTCGCGATGACGAGCATCGGTCACCACAACCGGCACATGCGGCGCAATGGACAACGCGTCGCGCACGTCGTCGGAGGTGTGGAAGACGTTGCCGTCGAAGGAGTTCACGGCGACCACAAACGGCAAGTTGCGGTGCTCGAAGTAGTCGAGCGCTGGGAACGAGTCCTCGATGCGTCGTGAGTCGACGAGCACTACTGCGCCGAGCGCACCCTTGACCAGATCGTTCCACATGAACCCGAACCGGTCCTGCCCGGGTGTGCCGAAGATGTACAGCACGATCGAAGAGTCCACGGCGACGCGACCGAAGTCCATCGCCACCGTGGTGGTGGTTTTGGTGGACACGTGGCCGCGATCGTCGATGCCCTCCGCGGCGGTCGTCATCGCCGCTTCGGTGGTGAGTGGGGCGATGTCCGAGATCGCGCCGACGAACGTGGTCTTGCCGACGCCGAAGCCGCCGGCCACCACGATCTTGACCGGCACCGGCGCCCGGTTCGGCCCGACAGCAGGAACGCCGCGATCAGATTCGTTGCGAGTGGGGGATTCAGAGAGCACGGACACCTTCGATCAGTCGAGAGATCAAATCCACGTCATCAGCCACACCGAAGCTTGGTGCGTGAGCCTGGAGCAGCCCGTCGACGATGAGGTCCGAGGCCACCACGCGAATTACGCCGATCGGCAGGTGGAGGCGGGCGGACAGTTCGGCGACGGACAGGATCTCGACCTGGCACAGCGCAGCCACACGGGCTTTTTCGAACTGCAGCCGGTCGAGCAGCAGCGCCCCATCGGCGGTGAGCTGCAACATGGATTCGATCTCGAGGGCCACGCTGCCCTGGGAGCGGCCGGAGGTCATCGTGTACGAGCGCACACCGGCGGCTTCCACAGCGACACGGCCGGTGCCATCGGCGTCATCGGCGTCGTGCGTGCCATCGATGTCATCGGCGCGCGCCGTGGGCATGGACAACATGCGCGCCAGGAACGGCCGCACCAAGGCCGCCTCCTGCGCCGGATCGGTGGGTGCACCACCGCCGCTCGTCCCAGTGTCGAGCCCGGACATCTCAGACACCGACGAGTGAATTCTTCAGCTCGATGACCAACCCGGGTGTGAGCTGGGCGCCGACGCGGTTGACGAGCATCGCAATCTCGTACCCCACGAGACCGAGGTCGCAGTTCTTGCCGGCGACCACGCCGAGCGTGGAGCCGCCAGAGATCGAGCTCACGAAGAGATAGGCCTCGGCCATTTCGATCAACACCTGCACCACGGGACCACGATGCAGTTCTGACGCCGCGCCATGGGACAGGGCGCGCATCCCGGTGATGATCGCAGCCAGCCGGTCGGCCGCCGAGCGGTCCACGGTGGTGGACATCGCCAACAGCAACCCGTCGGACGAGACGGCAACGGCCTGGTCCACGCCGGGCGTTCGTTCGACGAAGTTGGCCATCAGCCAGTTGACGTTGCTCGCTTCATGGGACAGGGACACGGTGCGCTCTCTTCTCTCGGATTCGGCGGTCACTCGGCCAGCTCGTGCCGGCTGCGCTCGGTGCCTCGCTGCAGACTGGACAGCGTGTTGCGAACCTGCTCGGCTGGACGCTCGTACGATTGGTCGGGCTCGGCGACCACGCCGAGGTCGGGCAGCTGAGCGCCGCGCACCCGCTTGGTGAGACCGTTCTGCGTGACGACGGTCTGCAACGGCTGCAACGGCTGCAACGGCGGAATCCCCGCCGCCAGTGTCGTCGGCGTCATCGTTGGCGTCATCGGGGCGGGCTCCTCGGACACCCATTCGGAACCCTCCCCCGCAACGCTCGTGCCGGCGATGGCACCGGCCATCACGGGCACCAGGGCCAGCGCCGGAGCGGGCGCAGCGACCGGCGAGACGGCAGCGTGGTGAGTATTGGGTCCCACCGGTGGTGCGGGCAGCTCCGGTGGATCGGGCACGGGTGCAGGTCGGTTGTCGAGCACGCTCGTCGGTAGCTTGATGATCGCCGTCACTCCGGTGGCGCCGGCCGTCTGGGCGAGGATCACATCGATCCCGTGCTTGTTGGCGATGCGCGCCACCACCTGGAAGCCGAGCATCTTGCTCGAGGAGTTGGCGAAATCCGAGTGACGACGCAGCGCCGTGTTGGCCTCCTGCAGCTCACTCACGGACATACCGATGCCGTAGTCGACCACCGCGATCTGGTGGCCGTCGGGGAAGGACCGGCCCACCACCATGACCTTGGACGACGGCGGTGAAAATTGCGTCGCGTTCTCCAACAGCTCGGCGAGGAGGTGGGCGATCTCAGGGGCCAGCGCACCCTGCACGCCGGTGGCACCGAGGTCGCCGAGCTCGACCCGGGCGTAGTTCTCGATCTCCGACACGGCGGCACGCACGACGTCACCGACCGGCACCGGCAGCGACCACAGCCGGTTCTGCTCCGCCCCGGCCAGCACCAACAGCGACTGTGCGTTGCGGCGCATGCGGGTGGACAGATGGTCGAGGTGGAAAAGGTTCTCCAGTGTCTGCGGATCGCGCTCGCTCTGCTCCATGTCCGACAGTGCGCTCAGCGAGCGGCCGAGCAGCGTCTGCGTACGGCGGGCGATGTTCACCAGGTTGTCCGAAACGATGCGGCGGGCCATGGCCTGCTCGACTGCGAGGTCGAGCGCCGCGTTCTGCACCGACGTGAAGCTGACGCTGAGGTCGGCGAGCTCGTCGTGCGTGCTGACGACGAAGGGAGCGATCTCCGGCTTCGGGGCATCGGCGGGCAGAGACTGCAGCTTGTGTACTGCGGTCGGCAGATCGGTGTCGGCCACTCTGCGGGCTCGCTCCGACAGCGCCCGGATCGGCCGAACGATCGAGCGACGAACGAGGTAGGCGGTGAGCAAACAGATCACCAACAGCGCGGCCACCGCGGCGGCGAGCAGCACGATGACGCGACCCACGAAGTCGTCGGTGCTGTGCTCTTTTTCGGCCACGAGCTTGTCCACCAGGTCGTTGGCGCGGAAGATCTTCACCTGTTGCACGGCGTAGTCGTCGCCCAGCGCGCGCACGGCCGAGATGACCTTGTCCGGGTCACGTCCCACCATGGCGGGGGTGAGCTGGTTGTCCACCTTGGCGAAGAACGCGGCACCTGCGTCAGCGCTCTGCTCGAACGCCGACTTCGTCACAGCGTCGAGCGGCTGGTCGCGCCAGTACGCGACGGCCGTGTTGTAGTCGAGACGGGCGCCTTTCAGTTCGGTCTGGGCGTCGATGATCTCCAGGTTGGTGCGGTCGCTGACCGGCGACGACACGAGCACGGAGATGTGGTTCACGGCCATCCACGCGCGCAGCAGGTTGGCCGGTGGCGGCACGATGGCATTGCGCAAGGACTCGGCGGCCTTGAGCTCCTGGTACTGCTCACCTCGCACGCTCGCACGCTCCAGCGAGGTGTAGCTCACCCAGGTCAGGGCCAGCAGTGCCAACAGCGGCACGGCAATGAGCAGGTTCACACGTGTGCCAATCTTCATCCTTCGCAGCATGGATGAGCCCTCCAAGAAACGCCCGTCTTCACGAGGGCCCGAACCGGCCCGCCGTTGTGAGTTCCTCATCGGCAGAGGTGATGCCGTGCTTGAGTGTTTCGATGCACTGCCCGCTCAAGCAACGCCGTGCACCTGCCGATGAGTCAGCATGGACGCGACCGCACCGGACGACAGGATCCAGGCAGTCGTGGGTCTCGTGTTGCAGGCAGTCGACCAGCGTCTGGTGACCGTGCGCGAGCAGTTGCTCCAGGTGACCAGCACGATCGCTCGGAACCATGCCGAACTGAGCCATCGGATCGACCAGTGCCAGCGCCTGTGCGAGACCCTTGGCGCCGCTGCGCCGGGCATGGATCCGGCGGCCGCTGCCGCCACGAGCCAGCTCGTGCAGGCCGCCAACATCTTGACCGAGCGGGTCCAGTTCCTGGAGTCGCGGGTCAATCAGTACACCGATGAACGGATCGCCGAAGTGACCGCGCTCGTCGCACGCGTCGACAGCATCTCGCCCGGACAGAATGCTGCAGTTGCCACGTCGCTGCACCCGGTGGCGACGCCCGCCACCGCGGCCATCGATCCGGTGTCACCCGCCGTTGCCCGTTTGGCTCCGCTTGGCGCCGTCACCGGCAGCACCGCCACACATCCGGTCACCGCGTCAGCGCCGGCTGTGGTGCCGGCTGTGGTGCCGCCTGTGGTGCCGGTTGTAGCGCCGGTTGTAGCGCCTGTCGCCGCGCCGATGACCGCACCCGCACCCGTTCCGGTTGCGGATTCGTCGGTCGACATCGCGCTGCTCAGTGCGCAGATGAGCGAGCGGCTCGCGGCGGCAGTGGACCGTGCCCTCGGGGCGATGCCGGCCACCGTCAGCGTTCCGGCAAACAGCGCCTGACAAGACGCCACTCGAACATCGCCGAGCCCGGCGGTCAGACCCCCGGGGCGATGCCGTTGGATCGATCCGCGGCGATCTGCTCGGACATGTGCGACAGGACAGTGCCGCGCAGGGCACGCACCGTGCCGGCGTAGGCCCGCCGGTCCAGTACCGACCAGGCGGCTCCGGCCGCAACGGCTGCGTCGAGCACGGCATCGGGCGCGACGACCTCGTCGAGGAAGCCGGCCTGCACGGCGCCTGCGCCACCGGTGACGCGCGCGTTGGCCACCGCAAGCTGCAGGTGCCGGCGGCTGAGCCGCTCGACGGCGATGGTGAGCGCCCAGCCAGGCAGCACCATGCCGATCGCCACCTCGTTGAGGCCGATCTTGCAGTCCATGTCGGCACCGAGGCGCAGGTCGCACCCGAGGAGCATCAGCGCGCCGCCTGCGAGGGCGTGCCCCGTGCACGCCGCGATCACCGGCACCTCGGATCCATACAGTCGCCGGACCAGATCGCCTCCGTGGGCCACCAACTCCACGACTGCGCCGATGTCGCCACCACGCATGACCTCCAGATCGAACCCGGCACTGAAGCGCCCTGGCCGACCATGGATGACGAGGGCAGTCACGGCCGGGTCGTCCTCGGCCTGATCGACGGCCGCAAGCAACTGGTCGATCAGCGCGTTGGACAGCGCGTTGGCCTTACCGTCGTCGAGGTGAGCGATCAGGACGGAGTCACGTTGCTCCAGGGTGAGCGGGGCCGCAGTCATCGATGAACCTTAGGCAGTTGCGCCGCGTCCGTCGACATCGCACCGACATCGCACCCTTATCAACAGAGAGGTGTCAACAGAGAGGTGTCAACAGAGAGGTGTCGACAGAGAGGTGTCAACAGAGAGGTGTCAGCAGAGAGGTGTCAACACAGAGGCCTGATGGGTGCGACACCCCTCACGTAGGTTGTGGCCCATGGCCAAGTTGCGTCTCGTCCACCGTTGCACCGAATGTGGGGCGAGCCAGTCGAAGTGGGCCGGTCGTTGCCCGGCCTGCGGCGCATGGAACAGCCTGGTGGAAGAGGTCGAAGGACCGAACGAGGTCGGCAGTCTCGCCGCCGGCATGGCCCTGTTCCCGGCCGGCGTCGCCACGCCCATCGGCCAGGTCGATGCCAACAGCGCCCGTCCGCGCGCCACCGGCATCAGCGAGCTCGACCGGGTGCTGGGGGGCGGGTTCGTGCCGGGCTCGGTCACGCTGCTCGGTGGCGAGCCGGGCATCGGCAAGAGCACGCTGCTCCTCCAATTGCTGGCCGGCTGGGCGGGTCGCACGCTGTACGTCTCGGCGGAAGAGAGTGCGCAGCAGGTGCGCCTGCGGGCCGAGCGGCTGCAGGCGGTGCGTCCCGATCTGTGGTTGCTGGCAGAGACCTCGGTGCCGAACATCCTCGCCACGATCGAGGAGTTGAAGCCGCAGATCGTCATCATCGACAGCATTCAGACCGTCGCAGATCCGGAGTTGGCCTCTGCACCCGGGTCGGTGGTGCAGGTGCGCGGCTGCGCCCACCGCCTGGTGCAAGAGGCCAAGCGGCGCGAGATCACCATGGTGCTCGTGGGGCACGTCACCAAGGAGGGTGGCCTCGCCGGGCCACGCGTGCTGGAGCACCTCGTCGACACCGTGCTGTCGTTCGAAGGCGAACGGCATCACGCGCTGCGCCTGCTCCGAGCATCCAAGCACCGCTTCGGCCCGACGAACGAGCTCGGCTTGTTCGAAATGGCCGAGGCCGGCCTCGTGCCGGTGCCGGATCCCAGCCAACTGTTCTTGGCCGATCGGCGCACCGGCGTGCCGGGCTCGGCGGTGGTCACCACATTGGAGGGCCAGCGCCCGTTGCTCGTGGAGGTCCAGGCACTGGCCAATCCGTCCGGTGGCGGCGGCCCGCCACGGCGCTCCGTGCAGGGGGTCGACCCGGGGCGTTTGGCAATGTTGCTGGCCGTGCTGGAACGCCGGGCACGCATCGCCACCGGCCAGCACGAGGTCTACGCATCCGTCGTCGGCGGGGTGAAGCTCACCGAGCCCGGGGTCGATCTCGCGCTCTGCCTGGCGGTGGTGTCGGCCATCACTAACCGTCCCATCGCCGCCGATCTGGTGATGTGCGGCGAAGTCGGCCTGGCGGGCGAGCTGCGCCAGGTGTCCCAAACACAACGTCGGCTCAGCGAGGCCGCACGGCTCGGCTTCACCCGCGCCATCGTGCCCGCCTCGGCACCGGATGCCCCGCCCGGCATCCGCATCAGCAGGGTGTCCACGCTGCCGGAGGCGCTGCGCGCCGCCGGTCTGATCGGCGAGTCCCCCGGCGGGTTGCATGCCGTAACATAGGGCCATGTCAACCGCGCCACGCGAAGCTGACGCGCTGCTCTCTGCGCTTGCCCAGGTGGCCCCCGGCGGTCCGCTGCGTGACGGGTTGGAGCGCATCGTGCGCGCCAAGATGGGCGCTCTCCTCGTGTTGTCCGATGATCCCTCGGTGCTGGCGATCTGCTCCGGCGGGTTCCTGCTCGATGCCCCGTTCTCGCCGCAGCGCCTCGGCGAGCTGGCCAAGATGGACGGCGCCATCATCCTCAGCAGCGACCTGAGCCGCATCGCCCGGGCCAACGTGCACCTGTTGCCCGTCCGCACGGTGCCCACCTCGGAGACCGGCACGCGGCACCGCACCGCAGAACGCGTCGCCAGCAGCATCGATGCCCCGGTGATCAGCGTCAGCGAGGAGATGAGCGTCATCAACCTCTACGTCGGCGACCGCAAGCACCAGCTGCAGGCGGTGAGCCTGCTGCTCGATCGCGGCAACCAGGCCCTGCAGACGCTGGAGCGCTACAAGGTGCGCCTCGACGACGCGATGGCCAACCTCACCGCGCTCGAGGTGGAAGATGTCGTCACCCTGCGCGACGTGGCCGCGGTGGTGCAACGTGGCGAGATGGTGCACCGCATCGCCAATGAGATCGAGACGATGATCGTGGAGCTGGGCACCGACGCCCGGCTGCTGCGCATGCAGCTCGACGAGCTGTACACCGAGATCGACGACGAGATCGAGCTCGTCATCGACGATTACCTGCCCGGCGGGTGCACGTCCGTGCAGACTCACGAGATGATGGCCCGGCTCAACGACGAAGCCGTGCTGGACCTGCGCAAATGCGCAGTCGCACTGTCGCCGTGCGGCGCCCCGGAGGACCTCGATCAGTCGATGGCCCCGCGCGGTCTGCGCCTGTTGGCCCGGGTACCCCGTCTCAACGTGGACACCGCCACGGCGATCACCGAGTACTTCGGCGAACTCACCAAGTTGCAGCGGGCAACGGTCAGCGATCTGCTCCTGATCCCCGGCGTCACCACCATGCAGGCCCAGGCCATCAAGGACACCCTGGCGCGCGTGGTGGAGGCGACGATCATGGACCAGTACAACTGAGCAGTTCGCGACGCAGGGCCACCAGCTTCGGCGACGGTGCCGCGCCGTCGCTCCAGGTGTCGGCGTCCAGCACGCGTTCGTAAGCCTCCCACTCGTGTCGAACACCGGCCAAGTCACCCTGGCGGCCATGGGCGCGCATGCGCAATGAGATCAACTCCTCATGCCCTGGCAGCACCTTCAGCCCCTGACCGGTGGCCCAGAAGACGCCGGCGACGTCGCCCTCGGCCAGGTACAGCCCGGCCAGCTGTGTGGCCGCGCCGGTCACCAACAGGATCAAGGCTGATGTCGTGCCCTCGGCGTCCGGCCACAGATACGCGGTGCCGGCAAAGGGCATGTCGCGTACGAGCCCGAGTGCAGACCGGAGCATTTCGATCGCATCAGCGCGCGTGGCCGGTGCGGCACGACGGACGCAATCGGTCAGTACGTCGGCATCGGTGACGACATCGGGGTGCAGGGGCAGGTCGTCGGTCAAGGTGCGCCCGATCCACTCCTCGCCATCGGCGGGGGCCACGAGCCGGGCCAGCGACCGGCGCGCGTCGCTGACCACGTTGGCAAAGGTGGTGTCGCGAACCGAGGTCTCCCACAGCGCGGTGCGTGCCCCCATGCGCGTGGACCGGTCACGATGCTGGCTCATCCACACCACCAGCTCGAGGGCCTTGGAGCGCTCGAACAGAGCCGGATGGTAGGACTGGTCGACGACCTCCACCGGGCCGAGCACGCGCACCATCAGCGACCATCCGAGCGCAGCTGGTGCCGACACAGCGGGGTCGTCGCCGACCTCGACCGAACTGATCGGTCGCTCGTCTTCGACCGGTGCCTCCACCACGATCGCGTCCGCCTGTTCGATCAACTGTTGCAAGTCGCTCAGCTCACCCGCCGACACCCCGACAGGCGTGACCTCCAGGCCGAGCGGCTGCACGATCCATCGCTGTTCGTGCCAGCCAAGCATCCACGCGGCACCGACGACGGCGCGACCAACGACGATGCCAGTGCCCTGTCCGCCACGCCCTGCTCCGCAGATCTCCTCGTCGGTCAGGTCGAACACGCTTGAATCGTCGTCGGGCTGGTCGACGACAGCGACGATGGCGGGCTCCCAGGCCTCGCCACCCGCTTGCCGGCTGCGCAGCACGAACGTGGACAGGCCGGCGGCGAGGGCGCTCGTGGCCCCGACCGCGCGCTTGGCGGCCTCCAGGGCGACGGCGAGCGAGGAAACGTCTTCCACCATTGGGTGCCCGAGGTCCACCGTGCCCAGGCCACACGTGATGAGCTGCGCCGACTCGGCCAGCGGCGAGACGGCCAGGCCCGCTGCGACGGCCCGCACGATCGCGGCGGCGGTGGCCGCCGGGGCGTCGACGGCAAGCAGACCGACCGCTTCGAGATCGAGGTACAGCTGGCCGACGACGCCGCCATCGAGCGGAGTTCCCCCGAGGTGGATGAGGGCCGGGCACGGCTGCTGGGCACGGCGCGCCGCCCCGGCGATGTCGACGAGGCCGACGTCGGCAGGCAGACGCCAGCGATGCGCGGTCACCGATCTCCACGGGACCGGTGCCGCTGCAACCGGTCGGTCGAGCAGCACGTCGATGGTGCCGTCGTCTGTGTCGATTGCGCCGAGCACGCCAACGCCCGGCGCCGTGGTGTGCAGTGCATGTCCGATCGCACGCAACGCGATGTCGAGCCGGGCGATGCGCTCGCCGGCATCGAGGGTGCGGATGATGCGATCGAGGTCGGCCAACGGTGGCGCCGGCACGGCCAGGCGGGCGTGCACCGTTGCGGCGCGGAGCCGCCGGCGACGACGGGCCCCGACTGCGCCGGCCACCCCGGCGGCCAGCAGCACCGCGCCGCCCAGCCCAGCCATCACGGCGACGCTGTCGCCACCCTCCACCACGCGAGGCGCCACACGGGCGTCATCTTCTGCACTGGTCGTTGGCGGGACCTCGGCCCGACTCGTCTCTGGTGGCACCGTCTCTGGTGGCACCGTCTCTGGTGGCACCGTCTCTGGTGGCACCGTCTTTGGCATCGTCTCGGTCGGCATCGTGTCGATCGGCATCATGTCGGGGGGCGGCGGGATGGACGAGATGACCTCGACGACACGACTGTCCTCGTGGGTGACGGCTGGCTGCTCGGGCTGTGTCGACGTCGGCATGTTCGTCGGCGAGTTCGTCGGCGGCTGGACTGGCGACGGTGGGCCGGGTGGCGACCAGGGGGGAGCCAATGCGTCGGGGATGATCAGCTCCCAACCGGGCAGGATCAGGTTCGGGTCGTCGAACACCCGCTTGCCGAAATGCCGACCGTGGTTGGTCTGCCACACCCGCGGCCATTCCGTTGCGTCACCGAACTCGTGTTGGGCGATCCCGCTGAGAGTGTCGCCGGCCGCCACCACCACGGTGTGCGCGCTCGACGGACGCTCAGCAATTGCCTCGCCGGGGACGAGCAGGGCCCATCCCGGCAGCAACCGATCCGGCGAACCGGAGAACACCACGCCAGGAGCAACTTCTCGACCAGCGTTCAACGCGACGATCTCCCGCCAGCGCGAACCATCGCCGAGCGCGTCCTCGGCGATCGACCAGAACGATTCGTGGCGCTGCACCACGTGGACCGTTGCCTGCGCCACACGCGTCGGCTCAACCTGCCGAATCCGGCCTCCATCGGCCGACACGCGAATCGGGGTTTGCGCCGTCGGCGTTGGGTGTTCCTCCAACAGTCCGGCGGCGATCGGACGTGGTATCGGGCTGCCCGGCGACCACGGTGCCGCGGCGGACGGGTGGGGCGAGACGCCCACGATGAGCACCACCGACGCCACCAGCGCCGCCGCCCAGTGCTGGGCCCGACCGAGTCCGATCACGTGCGGGACATGGATGCCGGCCAGGCGGGCGACCACTTCGATCCCCACGCTGATCGCAAGACGCGCCCACGCGATCCACATCAGCACGGCGAGGGCCTTGAGTACGGCACCATCGCTGATGTCGCCGCTGCGCACGGAACGCGAGATCACCTCCAACGGTGGGAACGGTTGCGGCCAGGGACGCCCGACGACGCGGACCAACAGCACGGGCACGCCGCCGATGAGTGCCGTCAAGGCGGTCAGCGCGGCCACGCCGCGCAGCCTGCCAGCAACGGCTGGACGGGTGGTGGAGGCGAATCTGTTCGGCACGGAGGTTCTCATTGCTCGACGGGTTCGGACGAACGAGTTGCGGCGACCGTCTTGGCACTGACGCCGACAAGCCGCAAGAGGGTGGTCGTCACCGTGGCGCGCACGGTGACGGTGATTCGCTGGGCGGTTGCGCTCACCTCACCTGACACGCCTTGGTCGGCGAGGTACGCCTCTGCCGAGGCCCGCGCGCGGGCCGGATCGAGTCGCGGCGGTCCGCCCTCGCGCAGCGCCGTCACCTCCTGCGCGCCGGCACGGGCGGCGTTCTCGGCGTGATCGGCAGCGGCCACCTTCGCGCCGACCACGCGTGCACCGTCCACCGCCAACCCGGCACACGCCATGATCGTCATCGTGATCACCACGACGAAAGCGCTGATCGAGCCTCGATCGCGAGCACGTGCCGGCGCCACAATCATCCGGCGCGGTGCCGATCGATGACTTCGGTGGAGCGTGCGGTCACCGTCCGCTGGGCGGCACCGAGCAGGTTCGTGCCACCGCTGTCCACCGTGCAGGTGACCACCACCGTGACCGCTTCCACCGCTGGTCCGTCGGCGACACCGACCGACACCGACGTCGACGCGCAGTTCGCTCCGTTCGTGAGGAGATCGCGCTGGACGGCAGCCGTGGCGACGTCGACCATCGCCGCTCGGTTCGCGAGCGACGCTGCCCGCGCTCCTTCGTCCGCTGCATGACGGATCTGCTCCGTGGCCCCGCTCGCCCGGCCAACGAAGACCACGAACAGCATCAACACCACCAGCACCGGCGCCAGCACAACGAGCTCCACCGCCGCACTGCCACGGTCGGCGGCCGGGCGGCGCGGCCGGCGACGGAGACGAGCGTGGTGGTGCGGGCACACCCCCATGGGTGCTTCGGGATCGATGTCAGAGGAAATCATCGGTTGGACTCCGCGATGAAGCGTTCGATCGGCTCGATCGCTGAACGGCGCACCGATGCCGGAAAGAAGGGCACGATCCGCGGTACGGCGATTTCGACGGTGACTTCCACGAAGCCGTCCCCGGTCGACACCTCGGGCACGCCGACGGCGTGGCCCTGCAGGTCGGCGATGGTCTGCCCGGCGACAGCTGCGGCATCATTCGGTGACGCGCCCATGGGCGATCCGGCCGCAGCGCCCTGTGATGCCGCCGCAGCGGCCACGTTGGCGGCATGGAAGTAGATCGCCGTCTGGATGCCGAGAAACACGAGCAGGATGAGCAGCGGGGTGAGGATCACGAGTTGGGTGGTCGCCTCGCCGCGATCGCGGGTCGATGTGGTCACGATCAACCGAGGTTGATCGTGTTTGCCTTGTCCGACACGCGCTGGGTGATGATCACCCCGACCGCGATCGCCAGGGCGATCAACGCCGCCGCAAGGACGACGGTGGTGGCACTGACCTCGCCACGGTCGCGGTCGAGTTGGTGGGCCGCTCGGAATCGGATTGCGTAGTAGGTCCAGATCGGAACGATGTTTGCCATGGTGGGTTCCCTTCGGCTTGACGTCGGTGGTGGTTACGGGGGGCGGTCACAGCGCTGTCACGATCTGCTGCATGGCCGGGTAGCCGAGCAGTGCCATGAATCCAACGAACATGAGCACGGTGGGCACGCCCATGCGCTCGGTAGAGGACTGCGCGTCGGCCTCGATGCGCGCCATCTGGTGTCCGCGCAGGGCGGCCGCCTTCGCGCTGAGCGAACGCTTCACACGCGCCCCCTGCTCGCCGGCGAGTTGCACACTCGCGGCGATCTCGCTGAGTTCGTCGATACCCAGTCGTTCCCCGAGGTCGGTGAAGCAGTCCCAGGGTGATCGCCGGGTGGTGCGGGCGCGCACCAGCGTGTTTCGGATCTGGTTGAACGCCCAACCATCGCCGGCCTGGGCCGCGGCCAGCAAGGAGGTCTCGATGCCGGCGCCACCGGCAAGCAGCACGTTGACGAGATCGAGGTAACTGGACAGCGCATGGCGGAAGGAATCTCGACGTGTTGCGGCGTGCGCACGCAGAGTGATGTCTGGCGTGACGAATCCCCCGGCCAGGGCACCGAGTACGAGCACGAGCACCAGACCGCCAGGGAGTGGGGTACCGGCAATGCCAAGCACGACGGCAAGTGCAACAACGATCCCGCTGAGGGCCAAGGCGGTAGAGAGCTTCTCCACCGCGAACGCGCCCGGCTGACGCTCCATGACCGCCAGATCGGACTCCACACGATGGCCGAGATGACCGCTCAGCGATCTCGCGACCCGGTTGGCGCCGAGCCGACCACCGATGCCTGAGTTGCGACGATCGCCTCCGGACTCGGCGCGGTGCTGCGCCACCGACCTTCCGGTGCGTTCGAGCCGGGTCACGGCCGCTGCAAGGGGGGTCGGGGCAGGATGCAGTCCGCGGGCAACCAGCACCAGGCCGACACCGATTCCCAGGCCGAGCAGCAACACCGGGCTCACCCGATCACCTCCGGCTGTGTGCCGCCGCGCCGCCCGATGAACCGCTCCGGTAGACGGATCCGACCGAGGCGTTCCATCGCAACGAACGATGCTCCGAAGAGGGCGAGGATGGCGGCGAGCACCACCTGTCCCCCGGCCGTGTCATAGGGGCGCAGGTAGGCACGGTTGAACACCAGCAGCGCAGTGATGAAACTCACCACCACGGCGATGATGATGCGCACCGCGCTGCGGCTGCGGGCGCGACCGACCCACACCCGCGTGCGCATCCGTGCCTCGTCGCGCGCCGCCTCTGCCAGTTGACCCAGCAGCGCGCCCAGATCGCGGGCCTCCTTCTCGGCGGCGATGACGAGAGCGGCCACGACGAAGTCGGCCATCGGGTGGGCGACGTCCTCTGCGAAACGACGCAGTGCCTTGGGCAGCGGCTCGTAGTCCGCTCGCGCGGCAAGGCGCTCGACGGCGACTGCGAGCGGCGCTGGTGCGAGGCGCGCCGTTGCGCCGATCGCGTGCTCGAGCCCGTTTGCGGCAGCGAGCGTGTCTCGCACCTGCTCGGTCCAGGCTGCGATGGCCTCGGTCAGCGCGAGCTCACGGCCGGAGGAACCGCGCCGGTCCCACCATGTCGGTGACCACCACCCCGCCCCGGCCGCCACCAACGCCAACGACACCCACCGCGTGGCCGCGACCGTCAGCGTTGCTGCGCCGAGGGCCAGCCCACCACGCAGCAATGCCCGGTCCACGGCGCCACTGATCCGGCCACCGCGGAGCAACCCCGGGTTCAGCAATACCCGCCCGCTCAACCCTGCGATCAGGAACAGGGCGCCGACGCCGATGCAGCCCCCGAGGACGGCGAGCACCAGCGCGTTCATGATGGCCACCAGCCCCCGGCG
>JAYTSB010000419.1:0-2769 GCA_043745825.1 Actinomycetota bacterium
CGAACTCGTGCACCACACCCAGTTGCTGGAGTCGTTGATCGACTCAGGCCAGCTGGACGTGAGCGAGGCAACGCTCGAGGAGCGCATCACCTACCACGACAGCTGCTACCTCGGTCGCCACAACGACGTGTATCTGGCCCCCCGCAAGGTGGTCGGCTCGATCAAGGGCATCGAGGTCGTGGAGATGAGCCGAAACGGCACCAAGGGCATGTGCTGCGGCGCCGGCGGGGCGCGCATGTGGATGGAGGAGACCATCGGCACGAAGGTCAACGACGAGCGAGCCATGGAGGCCATCTCCACCGGCGCGTCGCGCGTCGCCACCGCGTGCCCGTTCTGCTACATCATGCTCGACGACGGCGTGAAGGCTGCCGGCATGGAAGAGGACCAGGTCCGCGTCGCCGACATCTCGATCCATCTGCTCGAAGCGATCGAGAACGGCGAGCGCAAGCGCGCCGAAGCACTGGCCATCGCGCCGTTGAACGTGCCCGTCGCCGGCGAATGACCGGGGACATCACTTACTGAGTGTCTGGCTCAGCCGGTCCGAAGTTCTCGAAGTAGCGGCTCGGGGTGGGACCGCGCTGGCCCTGGTACTTGCTGCCGCGCGCACCGCTGCCGTAGGGCTTGTCCGCGGGCGTGGTCATCCGCACGAAGCTGACCTGGCCGATCTTCATGCCCGGATAGATGGTGATCGGCAGGCTGGCGACGTTGCTCAGTTCGAGCGTGATGTGCCCGTCGAAGCCGGCGTCGATGAACCCGGCGGTCGAGTGGATCAGCAGTCCGAGCCGGCCGAGCGAGGACTTGCCTTCGATCCGGGCGACGAGATCGTTGGGCACACCGATGCGTTCCAGGGTGGATCCGAGGACGAACTCACCGGGGTGCAGCATGAAGACGCCTTCCTCCGGAATGGTCACCAGTTCGGTGAGATCCTCGAGGTCCTGCTTGACATCGATGATGCCCGTGGTGTGGTTGCGGAAGACCCGGAACAGGTTGCCGACCTTCACGTCGATCGAGGACGGCTGCACACACGTGTCGTCCAGGGGCTCGATGATGATGCGTTTCGCGGCAATCGCTTCACGCAGGGACCGGTCGGACAGGATCACGGTGTCACCCTAGTGAATGGCAAGGTGCGCGACGAAGGGGCGTCGTTGCCGAGACCGGTCGCCGTTACGATCAGCGGCGCGCTCCTACTGAGCTGTCGGCTACGGCTGACGAAGGCGAGCCTCCGCCACGAGAGCTGCGGCGCAGCGCAGTGCGGTCTTGCGCTGCGCGGCACTCAACAGACCAAAGCCGTAATGGCTCGTTCCCTTGAGCGTCACGAGATCCCGGAGCAGCTTGCCAAATTTCGCATCGACACGCCCAAGCACGTCCGCCGCCGCCTCGTGGTCCTGTCCGGAGTATCGCTCGCCGAGGGCCGCTGCGCAGATCGCGCCACCGGCAGCGATCCCGGCGAGGACGGCCACACCCACGCACACGTTGATGGCTGCGCCATCGTCGGAGTCGATGAGCGCGGCGACTTCGAGGTACTTCTCTGCGACCTTGCGGCGGCCACGACCTTCGCCCGACTGGGTTCGCTTCGTCTGCAGCTTCTTCGGACTCATCGGTTCTCCCGGGCAAGAGTGACCCCTCGGCGCGCACGGCCCACAACGGCAGGAGCCTTCTTGGTGAGGATTGGCTGTAGCGGGTCACCAGTCAGCAACAGGCCGTCGTCGATCCAGCTGGCAACGATCGTTTCTCCCGCCGCAAAGAGCTGCCGTGCGCGCTCCACGCTGAACACCAAGCAGCGACACCGGTTGCCGGTCCAGCGCGTCACACGTTCTTGGAACCCGTCGATCTGCGTGTCCCATGACGCCGCATCCTGTTCGCTCACGGCGAGTAGCAGGATGTCGATGTCGCTCTCGACGCCGGCTTCGCCGCGGGCGAACGACCCGAAGACGGACGCATGCACAGGGCGCGGCGCCAACTGCGCAGTCTCGTCTACAAGACGTTGCAGCAACTGCGCACGAAGCCCCACGGCGACCATGACGGCTGGAGCCAGCATGTGATCACGATTGAGGCGGTAGAGGAAGCCTTGACTGGCGGGTTCCGCGATCACCAGCCCGTGATCCACCAAGCGGTCGAGGACTGCAGCTTGTCCCTTGCGGGACCCGCTGCTTGATAGCCGAACGATTTGGCTGGCCCCCAGGCTGGACTGCGTAGCAGCGAGCACCTCGATCACCGCCCAATCGAGCGATGGCACCAGGGAGCGAAGCGGGTGTTGCAGATCCATACGCACGATTGTGCGACTATTTCGCCACCTTGGCAACTATTTAGCCACCCGCAGAGTACTGGACCACCACCTCGGTGGGATCTGCCCCGCCCCTTGGCCCGTGGAGACCGATCGCAAAGGCGATCCTGCGCCGACGCATGCCAGGGTTTCGAGATGGAGCGGGTAGCGGGAATCGGACCCGCGTGTCTTGCTTGGGAAGCAAGCGCTCTGCCACTGAGCTATACCCGCAGAACGGCCCCGATGCTATCGCCCCGGCCAGTCCCGTTCAAAGAGGGTGGTACGTGTCCGAACCGCGAGCGGATTCACGCCGTCGCCGCGAGACCAGCACCATTGCCACTCCGAGTGCGATGAGCCACAGGACGATCTCGAGCGTTGAGATCGTGTCGGTCCCGGTCCTCGGGAGCGAAGCCAGCAGCATGTCCGAGGATGTGGTTGCAGGACCGGGCCCCACCTCGCCTGGCCCGCCGATGACTGGCGGGCTGCTGCTGAGGATCACCGAGGAG
>JAYTSB010000420.1:0-3051 GCA_043745825.1 Actinomycetota bacterium
AGCAGCACGTTCACCATGTCTGCAACCTACTGAACGCCGACCCGATCGCCGACCCGATCGCCTCCGCCGGTTCGGGTCACTGTCCGCGAGATGCGCATCGACGTGATGACATTCCCCGGACCACTCCAGGAGATGGGCGGCGTGGCTCGCGACGTGGAGGCCGGTCCGCACAGGTGGCGTGGGAGATGCAGGAGGCAACGGCTGGCAAGTTCCGTCTCGGCCTCGGCACACAGGTCAAGACCCACGTCGTGCGCCGCTACTCGGCCGCGTTCGAGCATCCCGGCCCACGGTTGCGTGACTACGTGCTGGCGGTGAAGGCGTCGATGTCCGCCGATCGTCCGACGTCGGCCTCATCGTGCCGGTGATGTGCGTGGTGGGCGACACGGAGGAAGAACGCGCCCGCGACCGTGAACACATGCGCAACATGATCGCCATCTCCGGCAGCACCCCGGACGACGCGTTCATCTTCGACGATGCCGGCTTCGAGGGCACCACGGCGCGGATCCGCGAGAAGCAGAAGGCCGGCGACTTGGCCGGTATGGCAGCCCAGATCACCGACGACCACATGTCGACCTTCACCACCGAGGCAGCGTGGGACGGTCTCGCCGACGCGCTGCGTGAGCGCTACTCCGATCTCGCCTCGCGACTGGTCCTGTACAACGCGATCCAACAGCGCACCTCGAACCCGGATCGCTTCCGCCGCTACGGCGAGGTGGCGCGACTCCTGTCGGGCGGCGCATAGAGAGGTAGCCTTCGTCCGTGGCCGGCGAACTCGTCTACGCGTTCCGAGTGATGCGGTTGCCCCTGCTGGATGCAGGTGGAGCCGTGATCGGTCGGATCGAGGACATCGTGATCGTGCCGTCGCGCTCGGGCACACCCCCGCGCGTTGTCGGCTACGTCGCCACCAGCCAGCGACGGCGGATCTTCGTCAACGCCACCCGCTTCAGCCAGATCGACGGTGACGGTGCTCGGCTGCGCAGCTGGGACGTTGACCTGCATCCGTTCAAGCGCAAGCCGGGCGAGCTGCTGGTGGGCACCGACGTGCTCGACAAGAAGATCGGCGAGGAGACCGTCAGTGACATCGCGCTGCGCAGCACCACGGATGGTCGCAGCACGTACTGGGAGCTCGCCAAGGTGCGCCTCGCTCGCCGCAACGCGCTCCGCCGCCGACCGAGCTATCGCCTCGTGGACTGGGATGAACTGCCGACGTTGTTCAGCAGTGGCGCGCCAATGGCTGCCGAGGCGGCGAGCATGCGCGACATGCACCCCAGCGATGTCGCCACGGTGGTGCGCACCCTGCCGATGGCCCAGCGCAAGCAGCTCGCCGAAGCAATGGACGATGAACGCCTAGCCGACCTGCTGGAGGAGTTGCCCGAGGCCGAGCAGCTGCGCATCATCGAGGGTCTCGATCTGGACCGATTGATGAGCGTGCTCGACGAGATGGAGTACGACGACCTCGCCGACCTCCTCGCCGAGATGCCCGGCGAACAGCGCACCCGCATCCTGGACGCGATGGACGACGACGACGCAGCCGTCATGCGTCAACTGCTGTCGTACGAGGAAGGCACCGCCGGTGGTCTGATGACCCCCGACATCATCATCCTCGGGCCGACGGCCACCGTCGCCGAAGCACTCGCCCAAATCCGCGATCCCGATTGGCTGGTCAGCATCGCCGCGCAGGTGTTCGTGTGCCGGCCGCCGTACCGGCCACCCACCGGAACATACCTTGGGGTCGTCCACTTCCAGCGCCTGCTGCGCGAGCCACCGAGTATGGAGCTCGGTCGATGCCTGGAGCAGGAACCCACCATCACCCCGGACATTCCTGACCGCGAGGTGGCCGAGAAGCTGGCGAGCTACAACATGCTCGCCGTCGGTGTCACCGACGATGCGGGCCATCTGCTCGGCGCGATCACCGTCGACGATGTCCTCGACCGCACCCTGCCCACCGGCTGGCGCCAGCGCCGGCGCAGCAACTCACCGAACATTCACACCGCTTCTCCGACGGTCAGGCTGGGGAGCGACGCACGATGACGCGGCACAGCGACCTCAGCTCGCCCCGTCAGGTCCGTCGTGTCGGCCTTCACTACGACCGCGAAGCCTTCGGTCAGTTTAGCGAGGGCATCGCCCGGTACCTCGGCACCGCCCGCTTCCTGGTCTGGCAAACCGTGATCATCATCGGGTGGATCGCCTACAACTACCTCGCCCCGGCGCGGTTCCAGTTCGACCCGAACAAGCGCGGCCTGGTGCTGCTCACCCTGGTGCTGTCGTTGCAGGCGAGTTACGCTGCGCCGCTGATCCTGCTTGCCCAGAACCGCCAGGAGCTGCGCGACCGGCACGAGTCCGACAACGACCGTCGCGTCGCCGACCGCACTCAGGCGGACACCGAGTTCCTCGCTCGAGAGATCTCCAGCGTGCGCGTTGCCCTGGCCGACATGGTCACCACCGAGGACCTGCGCGAGCAACTCGAGCGTTTGACCTCGGCGGTGGAGCGGATGGCGCTGCGACTCGACGACATCGAGGTGCAATCGAGCACGTCCAACGAGCTGGACCGACCCCGCGACGAGGACGAGTAGTTCAGCTCGCAGCAGCGCCAGCAGCTCGGCTGCTCACGCGGGCGGCCACATGGTGCACCAGCGCACTGGTGGTGGACGAGAATTCGGCTGCGTTCATCCAAGGCGCGAGGTGATCGCCGGGCACCTCGCCGACGTGGGCGCCGAGCGCTGCCGCCAAGGCGCGCTGCTTGCGAGGCAGCACGAGATGGTCGCGGGTGGTGATCAGCATCGCCGACGGCACGCGAAGCATCTGGGCCCACGAAGCGGCGTCGTAACGGCTCAGTGCCTGCCCAGCGTGCACGAGGTGCACCGCACTGTTGCGACTGAGTTCGCCGGCAAGCCACTCGATGTAAGGCGCAACGGCTGGCTGCTGGCTGCCCATCCGGCGCAACCCGGCGCGCAACCAGGACGGGAACGACCAGGATCGCAGGACGGGGCTGATCATCCGCACCGTCTTCCAGCGGACGCGCTCGCCGAGCGTCGCGTTCCACTCCAGCGC
>JAYTSB010000421.1:0-1917 GCA_043745825.1 Actinomycetota bacterium
ACCCGCGACTCCACCCACGACTCCACCCACGACTCCACCCACGACTCCACCCACGACTCCACCCACGACTCCACCCACGACTCCACCCACGACTTCACCCACGACACCAATGGTGTCGCTGCAGCGCCCGCCACGCATGCCAGCGGTGCCGGCAAGATCCAGCAGCGCACCCGGCGCGTCGTGCGACCGCTGGCCAAGCGGCTGTGGACCTTCGACCTGCAGGGCTTCGAGCGCTTGCCCGTGCAGGGTCCGGCGATCCTGTGCCCGAACCACATCAGCTTCCTCGACAGCGGCTTTCTCATGTTGCACGTCGGGCGCAACATCAGCTTCGTCGGCAAGGCCGAGTACATGGACTCGTGGAAGACGAAGTTTTTGTTTCCGGCGATGGGCATGATCCCCATCGATCGCAGCGGCGGTGAGAAGAGCACTGCCGCGCTCGATGCCGCCGAAGCGGTGCTGCGGCGCGGCGAACTGTTCGGCATCTTCCCGGAGGGGACGCGCAGCCGCGACGGGTATCTGTACAAGGGCCATACGGGCGCCGCCCGTCTGGCACTGAAGGTCGGCTGTCCGATCTACCCGGTGGGCGTCATCGGCACGCGGGAGATCCAGCCGCCCGACGCCAAGGTGCCCAAGGTGTTCAAGAGGGCCACGATCAAGATCGGCCGGCCGATCAAGGTGGACCGCTACCGCAACAAGATGGATGACCATCTGGTGCTGCGCCAGATCACCGACGAGTTGATGTTCGAGATCCGCGAGCTCACCGGCCAGGAGTACCGCAACACCTACGCCACGAAAAAGGCCGAGAGTCTGCCGGCAACCACTGCCGTCGTGGCCCACGTCAGCGACCCCGCCGAGGCGTACCGTCTGCCGGCGATGTCTGCAGTCGCCGGAGACTGATTCCACTCCTCGAGTGGGTCACCCCGGCGAAACTGTGCCGGGCTCGGGCAGGCTCGCGGCCCTACACTGGCCGGTGCTATGGCCGAGATCAACATCACCCTTCCCGACGGTTCGCAACGCTCCTACCCGCAGGGCGCCACCGCGACCGACGTGGCGACGTCGATCAGCCGTGGTCTGGCCAAGGCGGCCGTCGCGGCCGAGGTCGACGGTACTGAAGCCGATCTGACCGCTCCGTTGCACGATGGTGCAGCCGTCGCGATCATCACGGGAGACAGTGACGAGGGTCGTCATGTCCTGCGCCACTCCACGTCTCACATCATGGCCCAGGCCGTCACGCAGCTGTTTCCTGGCGCGAAGTTCTCGATCGGGCCGGCCATCGCCGACGGCTTCTACTACGACTTCGACCTGCCCGATGGCGCAACGTTCACGGAGGACGACCTGGTGGCCGTGGAAGCGCGCATGCGCGACATCATCAAGGCCGATCAGCCGTTCACGCGCAGCGAGATGAGCATCGATGACGCGCTGACGCTGTTTGCGGATCAGCCGTACAAGCGGGAGATCATCGAGCGGGTCCGTACCCTCGGAACGCTGGAGCAGGATCCCAACAGCGAGGATTTCGACGACGAGGCCGCCTCTGACGCGACAGAGGTCGGCCCAGGTGGCGCGGTCAGCGTGTACCGCAACACGCCCGAGTTCGTGGACATGTGCCGGGGCCCACACGTGCCCAGTACGGGCAAGCTCGGCCACTTCAAGCTGATGAAGGTGGCCGGCGCATACTGGCGCGGCAACGAGAAGGGTCCGATGCTGCAACGCATCTACGGCACGGCATGGGATTCCAGGGCGGCGCTGGACGAGCACCTGCACCGACTCGTCGAGGCCGAAAAGCGAGACCACCGCAAGCTGGCCACCGAGCTCGATCTGCTCAGCTTCCCGGCCGAGCTCGGGGGTGGGTTGGCCGTCTGGCATCCAAAGGGCGGCATCATCCGCAAGCAGATGGAGGACTACAGCCGCCTCCGCCAC
>JAYTSB010000422.1:0-3076 GCA_043745825.1 Actinomycetota bacterium
CACTGCCAGCACGCGCGCATGGCCGTCGTCGCTCACCGTGAGCAGGTAACACCAACCGATCTGCGTTGCGATGGCGCTGGGGATGTCATCAAGGGCGACGGCGATGCTCATGGCCGCCCACCGTAGAGGATCACTGCCCCGCTGCTGCGTCGACGATGCCGACCAGGAGTGCCTGGAGCTGATCGTCGAAAGCCGGGCCGAGAACCGTGCCGCCCCCTGCCATCGTGAACCACTGCAGCAGTGACGCCGACCACCTTGCCCTCCAGCTCACCCGAGCCGATCAGCCAGTGAAGGCTGCCGCAGATTCCGATGATGCGCACGCCGTCACACTCTGGGGGCGAGATCGAACCACGGTCCGGCGGCGAGGTCGGCCTCGACGATCACCCGGTCCTCGTCTTCGACGATCGGTACGGCTGCGGCGGTGGCGCGCTCGTCGCGTGCTTCATCGAGACGGCCGAGAGCCGCGAGCGCGCGAGCGCGACTCTCGTGCGCGTAGGCCAGGTCGAAGTCGCGCAGATCGTTGGCGCGACACGTCGAGAGCACGATGTCGGCGTGGTGAAGCGCGAGCGCTCCGTGACCGCGAACCGCCCACACCCGCGAGATCAACCAGTTCGCCCGGGCCACGTTCGCGGGCCCGGAGCGCGCCGCACGCGCCCAGTGATATGCAGCTGCGTAGGCGGACAGCGTCATCTGCTCCTCGTCGTCCGCCGTGCGCTCAAGGTCGGGCTTGCCCAGCCAATCCCACGTGCCGTTGTTGGCCTCAATGCCCTGGGTGCGGTGCCACTCCCCGTCGGGATCCTCGTTCGGCGTGGCGGCCTCGGCGTCATCCACGTCGCCGAGTGGCGAACCGGTCTCGAGCAAGGTCTTCATCCCGTCGATCACCGGTAGCCACCCCATGCGCGCCCGCTCCCACGTGAGCGGACTCTTGAAGAGATCACCGTGGCGCAGGGTCACGCGGGTCACGTCCCCGGCGGGGGTGATGACCCACTCCACCCGGCTCGGTGGTTCGGCTGCGAGCGCCGTGTCGTACAGGAAGCGCAACGACATGGCGATCCGCCTGCCCGGCTCGATCTCCTCAATCGTCCCCTCGATCGCCGGAGCGCCGTCGTCCATCAGGTAGCGGATACCCGACCCGAGTCCGAAGTCGCTCTCCACGGTGGTGCGGTGGAAGTACTGCACCGTGAAGGCTGGATCGGTGATCGCCTGCCAGACCCGCTCCGGTGTTGCCTTGATGTAGATCTCATAACTGTGCCGAGCAGCGTTCATACGGTGCCTTTCGCTCGTGTTCGAGGTGTCGTGGTGGGGCCTGACCAATTCTTGAGTCAAATGATCGGGTATTTGGCATACTGTCGTCAACAACGGGCGCCAACGACGGCGCTGCACTATGGAGGAACACTGATGGCCGTACGCCTTGGCGACACCGCACCCGATTTCACCGCCCAGACGACCGAGGGCGAGCTCAACTTCCACGAATGGCTGGGCGACAGCTGGGGCGTGCTCTTCAGCCACCCGAAGGACTTCACGCCGGTGTGCACCACCGAGCTCGGCCTCGTGGCCAAGCTGAAGCCGGAGTTCGACAAGCGCAACGTGAAAGTCATCGGCCTTTCCGTCGACTCAATCGAGAACCACGGCAAGTGGGCCGACGACATCGCCGAGACCCAGGGCACCCCGGTCAACTTCCCTATCATCGCCGACGGCGATCGCAAGGTCTCCGACCTCTACGACATGATCCACCCGAACGCGAACGACACGTTGACCGTTCGGTCGGTGTTCATCATCGGACCGGACAAGAAGGTCAAGCTCAACATCACCTACCCGGCGTCCACGGGCCGCAACTTCGACGAGATCCTCCGCGTGATCGACTCACTGCAGCTGACCGCGAAGCACAAGGTGGCTACGCCCGGTAACTGGAACAACGGCGACGACGTGATCATCGGTTCTGCCGTCACCGACGACGAGGCCAAGACCCTGTTCCCGCAGGGCTGGACCACAGTCAAGCCGTACCTGCGCACCCTGCCGCAGCCGCAGTAAGTCTCACAACAGATGGGCCTGTACCCAGGCCCGCACGACAGGCGCCAGTCGATCGAGATGATCGGCTGGCGCTTCGCGTATCTGGGTGGCGCTGATCGGCACCGTGACGCGATCCGCGTCGAACACCACCGGCACGGCTTGGAAACGCGCTGCGATGCCGGACACGTAGGCGTCGCTGCTGAAGATCGCGTGGGGTCCTTCGGCATGCGGCCACCGCGAACGGAACAGCTCCATCCAACGTGCCCACAGCGCTTCGTCATCGAAGTTCGTGTCGAGGTCGTGGCGTACCTCGACGACGACGACATCAGGGTGCAGCTCGGCCAGCCATGCCGCGCGGAGCTCGCCGGGCACCAGTTCGCCATCGCGGGTGTTGACGAAGACCACCAGGCGATCGACCCGTCGTGCGGCCCACTCGATCATCGAGGAATGGCCGAGGTGGGGCGGGTTGAACCGACCCACGATCAGCCCCGTCGGTGCGATCCGTTCAGACGACATGGATCAGGCGGGGCAGGGCCTCGATCACCGACCGCCAACCGTGACCGAGCGCATCGAGCTGGGCGAGACCATGCGGGTGCTCACGGCCGAGCACGTGCTCGTACGCCGCCAGGGCCAGCGCCGTGGCGACCACGTCCTGCGTGCTGAGCGCCTGCTCCACGGAATCAGACAACCAGCGCAAGGCGGTTTCGGCGTCGCCAACCGCCGCGGCCGAAGCGCCGGCGGCGAGGAATGCAACGACGCCATCGAGGTAGGAGTGCCCGGCCGCTTCGGCCACTGCGCTGGCCGCGGCGATGGCTTGGTCGGGGTCCTGTTCCAGCGCAGCCACCAGCGCGAGCGTGGACAGCGTGAAGGGATGGTTCACCGCCGCCTCGCGCACCTGATCGAGCGCGATCCGGGCGTCGTCGTAGCGTCCCGTCTGGGCCAGGCCGAGCGCCTGCAGCACGTGTGCCTCACCGCCGTTGGCGTTGCTGCGATGCATGCGCTCCAACGCTTCCTCGGCGTACAGCACGGCGGTGTGCCCGTCACCGGCGTGCATCGCAATGCCGGC
>JAYTSB010000423.1:0-2247 GCA_043745825.1 Actinomycetota bacterium
CGGTCATCAGCCGTTCCTCCCGGTTGATCTGCGGCATGATCCCATCGACCACCCGGCAGCCCTTCGCCGTTGCCTTCACGATCACGCGCCGGCCATCGCTGGGGTGCGGTGTGCGACGGGCGAACTGGCGGCGCTCAAGCGTGTTCAGCACCCCGGTCAAGGTGCCGCCGGTGACGCCAGCCTCGGCCGCCAGCTGATGACTCTCCTGCGGTCCCCACACCCGAAGCACGAACAGTGACACGAACGCGCTCCAGCTCAGCTGATGCTCGGCAAGGATGCTGCCCTCCATGCGGTGACGCATCGCAGTCGCCGCCCGGAAAACGTTGGTCACTGCGAGCAACGCGTGAAAGTCCAGCGGCAACCCTCCGAATGCGTCCGTGACCGCACGTTCCGCCGCGCGAAGATCGAAGTCGTCGTTGCTGACGAATGGTCCCGGCACGTCGGCAGAATATCGTTCGGATTCAAACGATCGGGGGAATGTGGGCCGCGCAACGCAAGTCGCAGACGTCACAGTGGAGCTGGAGCATTGGATCGGGGGCGAACGAGTACCGTCGCCGACGACCTTCGATGACACCTGTCCGATCGACGAGCGGGTCATCGCCGACGTTGCGCGCGGCGGTGCAGCGGAAGCCGGCGCAGCCGTCCAGGCTGCGCACGACGCCTTCGGACAGTGGGCTGCGACGTCGCCAGCCGAACGAGCCGCGCTGATGCACCGAATCGCCGACATCGTCGAGGAGCGGGTGGAACAGCTGGCGATCGTGGAGACCACAGACAACGGCGCGCTGCTCCGCAGCCATCTCCGCAGCGTCATGCCGCGCGTGGCGCACAACTTTCGGTTCTTTGCCGACTACCTCGTGAACGACCTGCACCACCCGGAGTTCGACACACGCGGCCACCACAATCACGTCAGTTGGGAACCCAGCGGAGTGGCCGTGCTGATCACACCATGGAACGCACCGCTGATGCTGGCCAGCTGGAAGGTGGCGCCTGCGCTCGCAGCTGGTTGCACCGTGGTGTTGAAACCGGCGGAGTGGAGCCCCTTGACTGCGTCATTGCTTGCCGACATCACGGCTGAAGCCGGCCTGCCAGCCGGCGTCTTCAACGTGGTCCAAGGCCACGGCGCAGATGTCGGATCGTCGTTGACGGGCAACCCGCTCGTGTCGCGCATCAGCTTCACGGGTTCGGTCCCGACCGCTCGCTTGATCGCCGCATCGGCCGCGCCGAACCTGACGCCGTGCAGCTTCGAGCTCGGTGGGAAGAGCCCCTTCATCGTGTTCGCTGACGCCGACATGGAGTCGGCGGTGGCGAACGCTGTCGAGCAGTACGACAACGCCGGTCAGGTGTGCCTGGCGGGCGTACGACTGTTGGTGGAAGAGGCCATCCACGATGAGTTCGTCGACCGGCTCGTGCAGCGCACACGCGCATTGCACCAGGGTGATCCTCGCGATCCGGTCACCGACATCGGGCCCCAGATCAGCCGCGAGCATTTCGAGCGGATCGACGGCTTCGTGCGCCGCGCCGTGGATGACGGCGCGCAGACAGTGATCGGGGGTGGGCCGAACGAGGAGCTCGGTGGCCTGTACTACCGACCGACGTTGTTCGCGGACGCCCGAGCGGGGAGCGAGATCTTGACCCAGGAGGTGTTCGGGCCGGTGCTCACCGTGCAGACCTTCCGCGACGAAGACGAAGCGGTCCGACTTGCAAACGGCACGGAGTTCGGACTGGCCGCAATCCTGTTCACCGGCGATCCACAGCGCGCCGAGCGAGTCGGAGCGCAGCTGGTCGCCGGCACGACCTGGGTCAACTGCTTCTTCGTCCGCGACCTCCGCGCGCCGTTCGGAGGCAGCCGCCACTCCGGCGTCGGGCGCGAGGGCGGTACATGGAGCTTCGACTTCTACTCCGACGTCAAGAACACGTGTACCAATCAGCAGCGATGGACGCAGTGACACCACGCGACGTCGACAGCACGCCGGTGGCCTGGCGCGAGTGCGTCCCTGCGCACGGGGACGACGAGACCGCCCAGGGCACGACCGCAGAAGTTGCGCTCTTCCTGCACGGTTTGGGCGGCTCACGAACTGCCTGGGATCCGCAGCTCGTCGATCTCGCCGGAGCCGGCTACCGCTGTGCGGCGTGGGACATGCCCGGCTACGGCTGCAGCGCGCCCCCGCCCGTCCCGCTGACGTTCGAAGTCCTCGCTGATGCGTGCGTGACCTGGATGGACGCGATCAACGCTGAATCGGCCCACGT
>JAYTSB010000424.1:0-8233 GCA_043745825.1 Actinomycetota bacterium
TTGGAGCTCGTGACGCGGGCACCCACCACGTTCGTGCTGACGTTGCCCACCGCTCATGCCGCCTAAGCGACCCCTCAGGGCGCTCCAGGTTGGTTACGCTGACGTGATGAGGCGACGGATGCATGGATTCGTCGCGAGCTTGTTGGCGTTGATCTCGCTGCCGCTCGCGACATCGTTGGTCACGAACGTTCACACCGCTGCAGCGGCCGGGGCGGGCAGTCCGTCGGCGTTCACACCACTCGCCGCACCGGTGCGCCTGGCCGACACGCGCACCGCCGCACCGTTTGGCGTGGGGAGCGCATATCCGGTGGCCGTCACCGGGGCGGCCCCATTGCCGGCGGCTGGCAACGTCACCGCCGTGGTGCTGAACGTGACGGTGGTCGGTCCGGCGACTGCCGGCTACTGGACCATATACCCGCACGGCAGTCCGGTGCCGACGGCGTCGAACGTCAACGTCGACTCGGTGTCGTCCTTCTCCGGCGCAGCGCTGGCGCTGCCCAACCTCGTCACGGTGCCCGTGGGCGTGGACGGTCTGGTCGACGTCTACTCCTCGTCGGGCGGCAACGTCGTGGTCGACATGCTCGGCTACTACTCCCCCGCCGCCTCCGCCACGGCGGGCCGCTTCCTGCCCCTCACCTCGCCGAGCCGGATGGCCGACACCCGCAACGCGAACACGCCGATGTCACCGGGTGAGACGCGCGACTTCACTGCTCCCGGCGCGGTGGGCGCCTCCGCGGTTGCCCTCAACGTCACCACCATCGGCACGAACCCGGGCTACTGGCAGGTGGTGCCCAAGGGTGCCACGCTGCCCACGTCTTCCAACCTGAACACGATGTATCCGGGCCAGACCACGGCCAACCAGGTCATCGTGCCTGTCGATGTGAACGGCACGTTCTCGGTCTTCTCGCTGCAGGGCGGCCATGTCATCATCGACGTCGTCGGCACGTTCACCGGTGCCGGAGCGCCGAGCGACACCGTTGGTCTGTTCGTGCCGCTGGCCACCCCGACGCGCTTCCTCGACACCCGCACCACCAACCTCAACCCGTTGGGCGCCAGCAAGCGGCTGCTGAATGGATGGGCCGTGGAGGTGCCGGTGGCCACAAACGCAGCCATCAACCGCAGTGACGTGGCCGCCGTGGTGATGAACCTGGCCGTTACTGACACGTTCGGGTCCGGCTACGTCAGCGTGACACCGGCCGGCTCCAACGATCCGGCAGCCAAGGCGCGCACGACATCGAACATCAACGTCATCCGCCTCGGCCAGACGGTGGCCAACCACGCCATCGTGCCGGTGTCAGCACGCGGCTTCGACGTGTTCGCCCAGGCACCATTGCACGCCATCGCCGATGTCAGCGGCTTCTATCTCGGTGCGTCCGTGGCTGCCCCGTTCGGCTCGCCCACCAACGTGGACCCCACGCCGCCCGGCTGCCAGTCGTTCAGCAGCGAGGTCATCCTTCCCGCCTCGCAGGGCAACGCCAGTGGCAACATCGGCGTCGCCCAGCAACGTCTGCTCGACCTGGGTTTCTGGCTCACAGCGGCCGACGGCACCTACGGGCTCACCACCCAGCAGGCCGTGATGGCCTATCAGAAGTGGAACGGCCTGTCGCCCAGCGGCA
Organism: Actinomycetota bacterium; assembly: GCA_043745825.1. GTDB lineage: Bacteria > Actinomycetota > Acidimicrobiia > Acidimicrobiales > Ilumatobacteraceae > WLMZ01. The sequence continues at coordinate 1,617 of JAYTSB010000424.1, forward strand.
AGATCGACACGCCGACGGGACAACGGCTCAGCTTCCCGAACTGCCGGCCCACGCCGAGCAGGCTCGGCAGCGGGGACCTGCTCGAGGTCGACAAGGGTCGTCAGCTCGCATTCTTCATCCTCGGCGGCAAGCTTGCCTGGACGGTCAACACCTCCACCGGTGGCGGCTACTTCTACGAGGAAACTGACAAGGTCAATGGCGGCCAGATCACCGGCACCGCCATCACCACCAACGGCACGTTCCACATCTACCGGGTCGCCGATGATCCGCAGTACCACGGCACCCTCGGCACGCTGTACCGCCCGCGCTTCATCGTCGGCGGCATCGCCATGCACGGTTACCCGAACGTGCCCAACTACCCCGCTTCGCACGGCTGCGTTCGAGTGACCAACGCGTTCATGGACTTCGTGTGGGGCGCGAACCTGTTGCCCGTCGGTCGCACCGTCGTCATCCACGACTGATCGCGGCGGATGCAACTCACCTTCAGCGGCGAGATCTGGAACTGGCGAGGTCCGTCGCCATACCACTTCGTCACCGTGCCGGCGGCGGAATGCGTCGAGCTGCACGACGTCTCGTCGATGGTCAGCTACGGCTGGGGCATGATCCCGGTGACCGCGCGCATCAACAGCACCTCGTGGTCGACCTCGCTGTTCCCGAAGAATGGCGGCTACATCGTGCCCGTGAAGGACAAGGTGCGCAACGCCGAAGGCCTCGACGTCGGCGAGGTGGTGATCATCGCCCTGACGGTGGAGGCTAGAGGCCGCGCTCGGAGCTGACGAACGCATCGACGTCGGCGGGAGTGCCTTCGATGATGACGCGTGCGACCTCGGGCGAGCGACCGAAGGCGATCAACACGATCTCACCGGGCAGACCGACGAGCGTGACCAAACCGTGATTCTGGTCGGAGGCGCGATTCTGGCCGGAGCCGGCTTTCTTGGCGACGATCTGACCGTGGCCGGCACTGCTCAGCACCACCCCCACCGGCGAGTGGCGGAACAGCACCCGAGCGGCGAGGCGTAACGACTTCCAGAGAGCATCGTCACGAGCGGTGTCCTCCGTGGCGTCGACTGGGCGCGGTTGCCAGTCGGGCTGAGCGCGGCGAACGTCCTCGTGATGGACGAAGAACTCGAACAGGTTGGCCTGATCGCCGACAACCGGCCAGCCGAGCGGAGACCAGATCGGCGGACCGACACGGAAGTCGTCGACGAGGTCGGGGTACTCGCGCTGGGCCACTGCCGCCATCACCCGCTCCGTCCGACCCGCCAGGGCCGGAATGAAGACGCCACCCGCCGCATCGGGCCGCCGCTCGCGCACCAGCAGGTGAGCCACCAGGTCGCGGGTCGTCCAATCTCCGCACAACGTGGGCGCGTCCGGACCAAGATCGTCGAACAGGTTGGACAGTTGGGTTCGCTCGTCGGCGGTGACGGACATGATGGACTCCTCGGTCGTGGACAACGGGCGGTTCCCGCTGCGGTGGTGTCTCAGACAGTCAGACGGCAACCGTCGCCCGGGCGACAGTGATCCGGTCGTCGACGGCATCCACGACGATGGTCTCGCCCTCGCCGACGCCGCCTTCGAGGATCAACGTCGCCGCGCGGTCGCCGATCTCGCGCTGGATGACCCGCTTCAGCGGACGAGCACCGAAGGCGGGATCGAATCCATCGTGGGCGAGCAGATGCATCGCCGCATCGGTGACCTCGAGGTGCATGCGCCGCGCCGTGAGCCGGGCGCGTAGCGAGGCGAGCTGGATCGTGACGATGCGGGCGATGTCCGCCTCGGTCAACGAGCGGAAGCGAATGATGTCGTCGACTCGGTTGATGAACTCCGGCTTGAAGAAGCTGCCCGGGTCGCCCTGCAGGTTGCTCGTCATGATGAGCACGGTGTTCGTGAAGTTGACGGTGCGACCCTGGCCATCGGTGAGGCGCCCGTCGTCGAGCACCTGCAGCAGCACGTTGAACACGTCCGGGTGGGCCTTTTCAATCTCGTCGAGCAGGATCACGCTGTACGGTCGGCGGCGCACGGCTTCGGTGAGCTGGCCACCCTCGTCGTAGCCGACGTATCCGGGGGGTGCGCCGATCAGGCGGGTGACGGAGAACTTCTCCATGTACTCGCCCATGTCGATGCGGACCATCGCCTTCTCGTCGTCGAACAGGTAGTTCGCCAGCGTGCGGGCGAGCTCGGTCTTGCCGACGCCGGTCGGTCCGAGGAACATGAACGAGCCGATCGGACGATTGGGGTCGCTGAGCCCGGCGCGACTGCGACGGATCGCGTTGGCCACTGCAGTGACGGCGTCGTCCTGGCCGATGACTCGCTCGTGCAGGTGGTCCTCGAGGTGAACGAGCTTGGCCATCTCGCCCTCCATCAAGCGAGTCACCGGCACCCCGGTCCACTTGCTGACGACCTCGGCGATGTCCTCGGCATCGACCTCTTCCTTCAGCATCCGGTTGCCGGACTGCAGCGTGTCGAGGTGGCTCGTGGCGTCGTCGATGCGACGCTCCAGTTCGGGGATCCGGCCGTAGCGGATCTCGGCGGCGACGTTGAGGTCGGTCTCCCGTTCGAGCTGGGTGCGAAGGTGCTCCAGCTCCTCCTTCAGCGTGCGGATGGCGGTGATGGCCTCCTTCTCCGCTTCCCAGTGACCCTTCATCACAGCACTCTGCGCGTTGAGCGAGGCGAGTTCGTCCTCCAGCGTGGCGAGGCGCTCGAGCGAGGCTGCGTCCGTCTCCTTCGCCAACGCCACCTGCTCGATCTCGAGCTGCAGGATGCGACGTTGCACGACATCGATCTCGGTGGGCATGGAGTCGATCTCGATGCGCAGCTTGCTGGCCGCTTCGTCGACCAGGTCGATGGCCTTGTCCGGGAGGAAGCGGTTGGTGAGGTAGCGGTTGCTGAGCACGGCTGCGCTCACGAGTGCATTGTCCTGGATGCGCACGCCGTGGTGGACCTCGTAGCGTTCTTTCAGGCCGCGCAGGATGGCCACCGTGTCCTCCACCGACGGCTCGCCGACGAACACCTGCTGGAAGCGGCGCTCCAGCGCAGGGTCCTTCTCGACGTACTTGCGGTACTCGTCCAGCGTGGTGGCACCGATCATGTGCAACTCGCCGCGAGCGAGCATCGGCTTGATCATGTTGCCGGCGTCCATCGCACCTTCGGCCGCACCGGCGCCGACGATGGTGTGGATCTCGTCGATGAAGGTGATGACCTCGCCCTCGGCGTCTGTGATCTCCTTGAGCACGGCCTTCAACCGCTCTTCGAACTCGCCGCGGTACTTCGCGCCGGCGAGCATCGAGGCGATGTCCAGGCTGATCAGCCGCTTGTTCTTCAAGCCCTCGGGCACGTCGCCATCGGCGATGCGGCGGGCCAGCCCCTCCACGATTGCCGTCTTGCCGACGCCGGGCTCGCCGATCAGGACGGGGTTGTTCTTGGTGCGCCGGCTGAGCACCTGGATGACGCGGCGAATCTCCTCATCACGACCCACGACCGGATCGATCTTGCCGTCGCGGGCCCGAGCGGTGAGATCCTGGCCGTACTTCTCCAGCGCCTGGAACTGCTCCTCCGGGTTCTGGCTGCTGACGCGGTGGCTACCGCGTACCTGCTGCAGCGCGCGAAGCAGTTCCTCGCTGCCAATGCCGAGGCGCTGGTTCATCGCCAGCAGCAGGTGCTCGACCGACAGGTAGTCGTCCTTCAGGTCCTTGCGATACGTCTCGGCGTTGTCGGTGACGTTGTTCAACTCGCGGCTCATCCGCGGCTCGGCGCCGCCGTAGGCCTTGGGCAGCTTGGCCACGGCCTCGTCGGCCTTGTTGCGCACCATCAGCGGGGCCAGGCCGAGGGCCTGCACCACCGCAGGCGCGATCGTGCCCTCTTGGCCCATCAGGGCCACCATCACATGGTCGGGGGTGATCTCCGGGTTGGAGTTGGCCTTGGCCTGGTCGATGGCCGCGGCAAACGCCTCCTGGGTCTTGTGAGTCCACTTCTTGGGGTCGAACGCCATGGGGTCATGCTATCTGCACAACATCTGCCCGAACATCGGGTACGTCAGCAAAGTTGATATGGGGCGTATCAACTTCTCGGCCGAGCGGCGCTCGCCACGGGATGTCACCCCCTGTCGCTACCGTTCATGCGATGCGGCTCCGTCAAACCTCCACCCGGATGCTGCAGTTGACGTGGTTCGACGATGCGCTCCATCTCTGGGCGATCGACCCGATCGACGGCACCGTGGCCCAGGTCATGGAGCTGATCCGGCTCGCCGATCAGCACCTCGGGTTCCAGGTCGGCGTGCTCGCCACCCCCGGGCGGGCGCGGATCCCGCTGCCCGGCGCGCTGGGACCCACGTCCACCCCGACCCTGCGCGTCACCGTCAGCACGCTCGCCGGATTCAGCACGGTGCGGGCCTCGGCATCCCTGCAATGGTTCGCGGACCTCCTGGAGTTGGCCCGCGCCACCGTGGGCGCCGGACGTGTGCGGCCGCTGCTGCGTATCACCGGCACGGTCCACCACGCGCGCTGGGTGCCCGTGGTGGATGATGCCCTCAACGGCCGTCTGGGCGCGCTGCACGAAACCATGCCACCGGTGTGCGGGGTGGACGGCGACAGCATCGGTTCGCTGTTCGACATCGTGGTCGACACATTGGCCCGACGCACCCTGAGCGCCGTGGCGTGGCGACCAGCACAACCGCGCAACGGACGCGGCACGGACTACCGCGCCGCCCAATCCGCGCTGCGCGCGCTCGCCTCGGACAGCGGCAACGTGCTCTACCGCCCCGACGACATCGAGGCGCTCGCCGAGCTGCAGCGCACCTTTGCGCGCGAGCTGGAACGAGCCAGCGGCATGGCCGTGCTCGCCGCTCAGCTCCGCCTGATCCTGCCGGACACACTCCACGACCCGTGGCTCGTGGCCCTGGAGTTGGTGGATGTCGACGAACCGGACCGCTGGTGCAGCGCCGCCGACGTCGCTGCGGCGACTCCGCTCGCGCTCGATCTGGCCCGCACCGCCGACCACCTCCCGCGCCTGCACGAGCGACTCCTCGTCGCAGGTGGAGTGCTGGACGAGCACCTCGGGCCGCTGTTCGCAGCCCTGCAGGGCTACGGGGTCGATCCCACCCACGAAGCCGAGCTGGGCCTCGACGAGGTGGAGACCTTCCTCGCCACGGCACCGGACATCCTCAGCCGGCTCGACATTCGCCTGCTCGGTCCCGAGCAGCTGATCCGCGCCAAGACCGGGATTCGCGCTGCCGCCACGCCGCAGGCGCCCGGCGCCGGCAGCGGCCGGTTCGCCGCCGGCGCGCTGGTGCAGTGGAACGCCACCGTCGACGACGCCCCCATCGACGACGCCCAGCTGGCACGTGCCGCTGCGGCCGGAACCTCGCTCATCCACGTGAACGGGCGGTGGGTGCGGCTCGACACCAAACAGGTACGCACCACGCTCGAGCGCCTCCAGCAGCATCGCGAGGAGCACGGCGAGCTCGACGTCGCCGCACTGATGCGGTTGGCCGCGCAGGCAGCCGTCGCGGCCGAGGGGAGCACGGGGGTGGACGTGCGTGGCGAGGGCTGGATCGGCGAACTGCTCGCCGGCCTGCCCGACGAACGCCTCATCGAAGTCCATGAACCCGATGACTTCGTCGGCGAGCTGCGTCACTACCAGCGCCGCGGGCTGAGCTGGATGGGCTTCCTCGGCCGAATCGGTCTCGGCGGTTGCCTGGCCGACGACATGGGGCTCGGCAAGACCGCCACCACGCTCGCCCACCTCGCCACCCGGCCCGGCCCCCACCTCGTGGTGTGCCCGCTCAGCGTGGTGCACAACTGGTACGCGGAGGCCGCTCGGTTCACCCCTCACCTGCAGGTCGCGATCCACCACGGCAACGAGCGCTTGCGCGGCGAGGACACCGCCGAACAACTGATCACATCGGACATCGTCGTCACCACCTACGGCACGTTGTCGCGCGATGTCGAGCATCTCGCCGGCGTGCGTTGGGGCACGCTGGTTCTGGACGAGGCGCAGGCCATCAAGAACCACCTCACCCGAGCCGCCAAAGCAGTGCGCCAGATCAGTGCCGAGCAGAAGATCGCGCTCACCGGCACGCCCGTGGAGAACCACCTCGGCGAGCTGTGGTCCATCCTCGACGCAGTCAACCCCGGGCTGTACGGCAGCGCTGCACAGTTCAACGACCGCTTCACCAAGCCCATCCAGCGCGACGGCAACCCGGCCGCCACCACCGCACTGCGCACACTCACCCAGCCGTTCATCCTGCGCCGTACCAAGGCGGACAAGACGCTGCTTCCCGAGCTGCCGGACAAGATCGAACAGATCGCCTGGGCCACGCTCACCCGAGAGCAGGCAGCGATGTACCAGGCGGTGGTGGATCAGCTGCTCGCCGATGCGCAGGCCCAAACGGGCATGCGCCGCCGTGGGCTCGTGCTCGCCGCGCTCACCCGTTTGAAGCAGATCTGCAACCACCCCGCCCACGCTGCCGGCGACGGCGACGGCTCGCGGATCGCCGGTCGCTCGGGCAAGCTGGCCCGGTTCGACGAGTTGGTCGACGACCTGCTCGAGGTCGGCGAGCGCGCACTCGTGTTCACCCAGTTCCGGGAGATGGGCCTGATCCTGCATCGGCACCTCGGCGA
>JAYTSB010000425.1:0-2564 GCA_043745825.1 Actinomycetota bacterium
GGTTGACGAAAGCCGCCGGGCTGGGTTGAGCGCAGCCCTAGCTGAACGCTCCCGGCAGGTTGAGCTGGTGCACCCACACGTCCCGGACGTCGTCGAGCATCGGCGGCTGAGCATCACCGAGTCCGGCGACGGTGAGGCTGACCGTGCTGGCGCCCGCGTCGGGCACGAGGTCGAGCCGGCACCAGCACTCAACCGGCTCGTACAGGTGCACCTCCAATACGTAGGGCGGATCATCGACGAGCACCTCACCGATCCACGAGGTGACCACCAGCAGCGCCTCGAACGCCTCCGCCGGCAGCGCATCGATCACGAACGACGGTACGTCGTGTTGCACGCGACCAGCCCAGCGCCGACTGGGCCCCGTCGATGGCCCAGGCTGCGGCGCGGGCTGCGGCATCGGCTGCTGCGCTGGCGACTGGGCCGGCGACTGGGCCTGCCGCATCGCCTCGATCGGCCGCCTGCCGGTGAGATGCCCGACGGCCGCGTCGAACGCAGTGTTGAGGTCACGCATCGCGTCAGCGCTCCCGCCGCGATCCGGATGGAGGTCGAAGGCCAGTCGGCGCCTTGCGGCTCGCACATCGGCGATCGTTGCGTCCCGACCGAGTCCGAGCACCGCGAACGGGTCGTCCACGTGCGTCCTACGCCGTGCGGTCGCGCAGCGCCGCGTACGTGTCTCGGACGGCGCGGGCGGCCTCGATGGAGACATTCGACGAGCACTCCACGGGTGTGGCCCGGCCGAGTCCCCAGCGAGACATGATCTCGAACGGATCGACCTGCTCCAGCACTGCAGCGGCCTGGACGCAGGCGCCGGTGGCAACGGCCTGTTCGGCATCGGCCACCACCACGGGCAGGTCGCAGAGATCGGCCAGTATCTGACGGTAGGCCGCCGAGCGGGCGCCCCCGCCAACCATGACCACCCGCTCCAGCGGTCCGGTCTCGTTGCGCAGCGCGTCCAGTGCATCCAGCACCCCGCACACCACGCCCTCCACGGCCGCGCGAGCCAGTTGCTCGCGGGTGACGTCGGAGCGAAGACCGGTCAGCCAGCCGGTGGATGTGGGACGGTTCGGGGTGCGCTCGCCGTCGAGATACGGCAGCAGCGTCAGTCCGCCGGCGCCAACCGGTGCAGCCAGCGCGAGAGCATCGAGGCCGGCGTTGTCGACACCGACGAGGCGAGCCACCGCGTCGGTCACCTTCATGGCGTTGAGCGTGCACACCAGCGGCAAGTGCCCGCCCGTCGCATCGGCAAAGCCGGCCACGAACCCTGTGGCATCGGCGGTGGGCGCAGATGTCGATGCAAAGACGGCACCGGAGGTGCCGAACGACATCACAGCGTCACCTGCACGGGCGCCGAGGCCCAGTGCGGCGGCCATGTTGTCGCCGGTCCCTGGCCCCACCACGGCACCGCGCCACGTACCGGCCGGCTCCAGCGGACCGAGCACCTGCGGAACCGCCGTGGTCCAGTCACGATCTCCGTCGACGATGGCGAGCAGATCCCAGCAGTACTCCCCCGTGGCCGCCGACCAGTAGCCCGTCCCGCTGGCATCGCCGCGGTCGGTCACGAGGTTGCCGGTGAGCCGGTACGTCATCCAGTCGTGCGGCAGCAGTACCGTCGCCAGGCGGGCCCAGTGTTCGGGCTCACTGCGGTGCAGCCACGACAGCTTGGTGATGGTGAACGACGCAACGGGGACACTGCCGCACGCGTTCGCCCAATCGGCCGCACCACCGGGCAACTGCTTCAGCAGCCAGCCGGCGTCAGGCGCGGTCTCGGTGTCGTTCCACAACTTGGCATCCCGCACGACCGCTCCAGAGGCATCGAGCACCACCATGCCGTGCTGCTGGCCAGCGACGCTGATGGCAGCGAGCGACGCGTCAGGCGGCATGGCCAGGGTGAGCGCCGTCTCGAACGCAGTCCACCACGCGGCCGGATCCTGCTCGCTGCGCGGCGGATGGGTCACTGGATGGGGTGCCGAGCCGGACCCGACGACCCGGCCGGACGCCAGCTCGCGAATCTCGACCTTGGTGGACTGGGTCGAGGAATCGACGCCGGCGACGATGGACATCACGTCACAGTAGCGATGTGCTTGCAGCGTTCAGCAGTGTGCGCGGACGGTGGGATACGGGTTGACTGCTGCGCCACCACCCGGATGGATCTCGAAGTGCAGGTGGTTCGCCGAGGTGTCGCCGGTGTGGCCGACGTAGCCGAGCACTTCCCCTTGGGCGACAGCGCGGGCCCCGCCCTCCCACGAGCTGAGGTGGGCGTAGTAGTAGCGGTTGCCGTCGTCGCCGACGAGCGACACCGTGTTGCCACCGAGGCCGTTGACCTTGGGCGTGGAGAAGCCGGACACGACGGCGACCAGGGGCGTGCCGGACGAACTCATCATGTCCACGCCCTGATGGGTGCGCCCGCCCGAGCGGGGCGCACCCCACGTGTCACCGAAGGCAGTCGGGCCGGCGACCGGGCACAGCCAGTCGCCACCGACGAGTACCGGGGCCGGGGGTGCCGGCGCCGGTGCGGCCGGTGCGGGCGCGGCCGGGAGTGGCGCGATTGCCAGCGGGGCGCCGGC
>JAYTSB010000426.1:0-2051 GCA_043745825.1 Actinomycetota bacterium
TGGCCCAGGCCGAAGACGCCGGCGCGACGGTGGGGGACGGACTGTCACAAAAGGGCTGGAACGTGCACGTGGTGGCTGCGTACCGGACGATTCCGATCGTGCCCTCCAACGGGGTCCTGCTGCGGGTGCTGTCCGCCGATGCGGTGCTGTTCGCAAGCGGTTCGGCGGTGCGGGCCTGGACCCACGTGTTCGGCACCCAGACGCCACCCGTGACGGTGGCGATCGGGCCCTCCACGGCCCAGGTCGCGTCCGATCTCGGCCTCAAGATCGATGCCGTGGCGGCCGATCACTCTCTGGACGGCTTGGTCGGCGAACTGCTGCTCCAGCTCACGGATCCGCACTAGGATCGGCGAGACGTCCCCGAGGGTTCCACGAGGAATCAGATCTAGGCAGACGCACGAAAACGGACATGGGACACGGGCAGCAAGTACGAGGTTTGGCCCTGCGAATCGGGCTGGTGGTGATCGTGTTGGGGGGCTTCAGCTCGCCGGCCTCCCCGACGCGAGTGGATGCCCGCACTGCAGCAACCACCGTGCCGTTCTCGTTGCTCAGCCCGGCCGTCGGCTCCGAGCCCACCGTGTCGGGCAACGGCCAGTACGTGGTGTTCAGCAGCGCACCGGGAGCCGAGGACGGCCGCACGAGCAGCATCTGGTTGGCCGACCGCGCCAGTGGCGGACTGAGCGAGCTCACGCTGCCGAATCCCAACGTGCGTGTCGGCAACAGCCGCCATCCCGTCATCAGTGCCGACGGATGCGTCGTGGTGGTGACCACCGAGATCGCCTACGACCTGTTCCGTGACGACGACAAGGGCTCTCGCTGGGATGTGTATCGCACGACCCTTCCGGCGTGCGGGGGCAAGCTGAACGACTGGATTCTCGTTTCCACGCTCGTCAATGCGAGCGGCGTCGCCCAGGCTCGCGGCGATGTCAACCCTGACGAACCAGCAGCCGTGTCCAGCAGCGGCTCCGCGGTTGCCTACGTACGACCGTTCACCGCGTTGTCGGGTGTGAACGATGCCGAGCGCCAGCCGAACTCCATCGACATCGCCGATCTCACCATCCCCATCGACGATCCGCTGCACACCGTTGCGGCACCAGGACTCCCCACCGAGCTCTCCGCCTCCACGGCCACGTACATCGGCCAGAATGGGCCGGCGCTGTCCGGCGACGGCAACATCGTGGTCTTCACCTCCGACGCGACCTCGGACCAGGCGGTGCCCGACTGGAACACCCCGACAGCGGGCGCCACGAACACCCCCAGCCAGATCTACGCCTGGGACCGCTCCGATCTGGACCCGTACACGGCGGTCACGCTGATCTCCACCGGCGGTCGCGGACCTGCCGATGCCAGCGCCGCCGGCCCAGCGGTGTCCACGGACGGTCGCTTCGTGGCGTTCTCGTCCTCGGCCACGAACCTGGTTCCGTCGGACGAGCTCACCGCATGCGCCAGGGCGTGCCCGGCACAGGTGTACGCCGTCGATCGCGACGCTGACAACAACCGGGTGTTCGGCGAACCCGGCACGGTCTCGCTCGCCATTGTGAGCGCGGTGTTCGCCCCCGACGCAAGCGGCTTCGCCATCGGCAATGGCGCCTCGTTCGCCCCCAGCATCTCCTCCGACGGCAACACGCTCGTCTTTGCCTCGCAGGCCTCGAACTTGCTTGAGATGCAGACACCGGGCGGCGGTGAGATGGGCGACGGTGATCTGATCATCGCCGATCTCTCCAGCAAGCGCCTGCTCCGTGCGTTCGAGAGCCCGGCCCCTGCGCCGGGCGCGCACTCACACGCGCATCTGTCCGCCAACAGCCGCGTCCTGGTGGCCGACTCGCTGGTGGTCGATCGGTTGCTCGGCGACCCCGCAGTCACGGGCCGCCACGTGGTGGCGGCGTCGTTCAATCCGGCGTTGTCGATGGCCGCACTCGATCTCGGCACGGTGAGGGTCAGCATCCCGGGGCAGGAGTGGTTCGTCAACGTCGTCAACATGGGCCCCGGTTCATTCGTGCCGGCCAGCGTCACCACCAACAATCCCGATTTCGCGTTCACCGGCGGAACGT
>JAYTSB010000427.1:0-1926 GCA_043745825.1 Actinomycetota bacterium
GCGAGCGTCACGAGGGCGAGGTAGGGACCTTTCAGGCGGAGCGCCGGTAGGCCGAGCGCGAGGCCGAGGATGAAGCAGAGCACGAGCCCCACCACCAGCGAAACGTAGGCATTCCAATGCCACGAGTTCACGGTGTAGCCGGCCGTGAACGCGGCCAGACCGGCGAAGGTGGAGTGGCCGATCGAGATCTGGCCGTTGAACCCGAGCAGCAGGTTCAACGCCACGGCGGCGATTGCGAGCGTGCATGCCTCGGTGATGTTGCCGAGCGTGGACGGCTTGGCGGAGCTGGCGAAGTAGATCGCGATCACCACCAGCGCGGCGACCGAAAGGAACCGCGCTCCCCAGTGGACGGGACTCGACTCACGGACGACGCGAGGAAGTGTGCTTGTCGGTGCTGCAGTGGTCATCTCGTCACACCCGTTCCACTCGTGAGGTTCCGAACAGGCCGGCGGGCCGCACCAACAGCACTACGAGGATGATGAGGAACGCCACCGCCACGGCGGTGTCGGCCCCGATGTACGTGCTGCCCCACCACTCCTGCGGATAGTTCGACACGAGGCTCTCGACGACTCCGAGTGACAGCCCGCCCACCACCGCCCCGAGCGGACTGTCGAGGCCGCCCAGGGTGGCCGCCGCAGAGGCGAGCAGGAACACGCCGAACATGGTGGCCAGATTGACGTTGGTGTTGATGCCAGCCACCAGCGCACCACCAATTGCGCCGATGGCGGCCGAAATGCCCCAGCTGAGCATCAGGATGCGGTGGGTGGAGACGCCGGACAGCTTGGCCGAGTCGGGATTGTTGGCGACCATGCGCATCGCCAGCCCGACCTTGGTCTTCTGGAAGAGGGCGAACAGCAGGCCGGTGATCACCAGCACGCTGAACAACACGCCGACGTTCTCATATCGCCAGATTGCGCCGCCGGGCAGCCGGAAGAAGTCCGTCGGGTCGTTGGGGAGCAGGGTGCCGAACGCCAGGCCCGTGCCCGCACCCTCGAACAACATGCCCGACAGCGAGTTGAGCGCCTGGAACAGACCGATGGCCACTACCACGACGGCAAAGGGCGACTTCTTGCCGGCGGGTCTCATCAGTCCGTACTCGATCGCACCACCTCCCACGAAGGCGAATGCGGCGGCGAGCAGGATGGAGAACGCGAGCGGCACGCCGTGGTCGTTGATCCACCATGCACCGAACGTGGCGAACAGCGCCATTTCCCCCTGCGCAAAGTTGAGGTGCCCGGTGCCCCGGTAGATCACCACCAGGCCGAGTGCGATGAGCGAGTAGATCGAACCCTTGGCGAGGCCGTTGAGGACGTATTGCAGCAGATGACCCATTCGATTCGTCTCCTGTCAGTACCCGAGGTAGGCCTTGCGGACCGTGTCGTCGCCGGCGATCTCCTCCGCGGTCCCGGAGGCCACGATGGTTCCGGTCTCCAGCACGAAGACGCTGTGGGCGATCTTCACCGCGAGGTTGGCGTTCTGCTCCACCACCAGAATCGACAGCCCGCGCTCGGTGTTGAGCCGGGAGAGGATGGCGAACAGATCCTGGGTGATGATCGGCGCCAGACCGAGGCTGGGCTCGTCGCAGAGCAGCAGCTTCGGGCGGCTCATCAGCGCTCGGGCGATCGCGAGCATCTGCTGCTCGCCGCCAGAAAGGCTGCCGGCCTTCTGCTCGCGGCGCTCGTGCAGGCGGGGGAACACGCCGTACCACTCCTGCATGTCGGCTTCCACGGCGCCGCCCTTGCGGCTGTACGAGCCGGCGCGCAGGTTGTCGGCCACCGTGAGATCGGTGAACGTGCCGCGGCCCTGGGGCACCTGGGCGATGCCCAACTTGACGATCTCGTGCGGCGCTGTGCGGGTGATGTCGACACCTTCGAAGGTGACGCTGCCCTTGCGCTGGATCATCCCCGAGATGGCCCGCATGGTCGT
>JAYTSB010000428.1:0-2479 GCA_043745825.1 Actinomycetota bacterium
GAAAGCGGCGCCGACTGCACGTCGGTGATCGGCGGTGTGGTCTCCGGCGTGGGACCCGTCTTGGCCGATCCGCCGACGGCGATGCCGGCGGTCTTCAGCAGTCGGATCAGGTCGGTGGCCGCACCCAGGGCGGGGTCCGGGTAACGCTTGGTGGTGCCGAGTTGGCGGGTGGCATCGTTGACCATCAGCGCGCCGAGTGGGCCGGCCTCGGTGTTCTGGATGTCGGCCGACCAGCTGGGGACGAACCGCTCCGTGTCGTAACGCGAATCGTCGCCGATCACGCTGCCGCTGATCCGTGTGACGCCGGCGGCAACGAGGTTGTTGACCAGCGTTTCCAATGCAGTCACGTTCGTCGGCGGCTCCGTGGCCACCGACGCCGGGTAATCGGCCGTGGACAGCAGAGGATCACCACCGCCGCGCAGGTAGAGGTCACCGGTGACCACTCCGTCGACGACCGTGCCGAGCAACGTGGTGGTGAACGTGAAGTCGGCACCGAGCACGTCGAGGGCGACAGCAGCGGTGATCAGCTTCTGGTTGCTGGCCGGGGTGATGGGCGTGTCACCACCGTGGTCGTAAATGGTTCTGCCGCTGGAGCGCACGACGAGGCACGAATTCTCGTCGACGAACTGACCGACGCTCGTGAGCGCGTTGACGAGCACGCTCTCGCTGGCCGTCGACGCCAGGGTCTGGGGGGCGCGGCGGACGGACAGCATCGGAGTGATCAGGATCGAGGGCAAGTCGGGCTCGGTGACCGGAGTCTCGTCCGTCGTCGGCGGCAGCACGCGCGATTCGGCCCATCGCCACAGGACACCGAGGGCCACTGCAGGGATGGCGGCCAGCAGCACCATCAAGATGATCGGAGCGATGCCCGCACGAGCGCTGTTGCGCCCGTTCCGGGGTCCAGTGTTCATCACGGTCAGAAGATTCCTCTCGTGCGACGGAACTCGGCATAGCGGTAGAGGTGGCCCAGCGCCGTGACGGCACGGTTGCCGGAGGCGTAGCAGAGCCGGCCGCTCGCCCGCACCGCTGCGGGCCCAGGATTGTCCGGATCGGCGACGGCAAGTTCCGTCGCGGTGAGGATCGGTTTGTCGTAGCGGCGCGACAGCTCGTCGGCGGCTTCGGCGAAACGCTCGTCCTGGCGACGGTGGTAGGCCACGATGCGCTCCAGCCCGTTGTCCGGGAAGAACGGGCCCTCGGCCATCAACCGGGCCTGGTTGCTCTGGATGCCGAGGCCGAGATAGACGACGGCGTGCACGTCCGGATGAGCCGCAATCATCTCCATCACCTCCGGAATGGTGTCACGTGTCTCGCCGCCCGCGCAGTCGACCGGGTTGTTTCGGCTCCAGCGCGGCGGCAGCTTGGTGTCGATCTTGGCCTCAAGGTCGCCGGGCAGCGGCATCAGCTGCAACGCTCCGTCGCCGTACACGGCGTCGCTGGTCACCACGCCCCAGCCACCGGCAGTGGTGAGCACGACAACGTTCGGCCCCTTCGGCAGGGGCTGGGTGGCAAACGTTGCTGCGGCTTCGAACGCCTCCTCCACGGTGGCCGCACGGGTGACGCCTGCGGCGCGGCACGCACCGTCGAACACCTTGTCGTTGGCCGCGAGCGCGCCCGTGTGGCTGGCGGCAGCAGCTGCGCCGGCTGCGGTGGCGCCACCCTTGACGATGACGAGCGGCTTGCGCGCCGCCACGGAGCCGAAGCGCTGCAGGAGGCTTCGTCCGTCGGTGATGCCCTCCACGTAGGCCAGGCCAACGGCGGTGGCGTCGTCGTTGGCGTAGTACTCGAGGTAGTCGGCCACGTTCACTGCGGCAGCGTTTCCGGCCGAGACCGCTCGGCTGATGCCCACGCCCGTGGCCCGCGCGTAGTTGAGGAAGCTGCTGACGAAGTTGCCGCTCTGGCTGGCCACGCCGATGCGTCCTGCGGGCGGGTACGGCGCGACGATCTGCGCGCACAGTTTCGCAGGCGTGCTCACCACGCCCTGCCCGTTCGGTCCTGCGAGCAGGATGCCGAGCTCGTGGGCAAGCGCGATCAGCTCGTCCTCGGCGCGGCGGCCCTCCTCCCCCGCCTCGCCATAGCCCGCGCTGGTCAAGAACGCGGCCTTCACGCCCTTGGCAGCGCATGCGCGCAGCAGCGCCGGGTTGGCCGATGCCGGCGTGCAGACGAAGACCAGATCGATGGCGTCGTCCGGCAGCGCATCGATGTCGGCGACCGTGGCGATGCCGAGCACCTCTTCGCCGCTCAGATTCGTGCCGTAGACGCCGCCCTCGTAGCCGGCTGCAAGGATGTTGTGCAGCGACACGAAGCCGAACTTGCCGGGATGGCTCGATGCGCCCGTGACCAGCACACCGCGCGGATCGAACAGCGCCTGGAACTGCTCACGCGTCGGCGGAACGTGCGCCTCTGCTGCAGCCCGGCGCGGCTCGCCCACTTCGACCAACGCGTCCACAGCGATCGGGCTGCCGTCGGAGCGCACGATCAA
>JAYTSB010000429.1:0-1830 GCA_043745825.1 Actinomycetota bacterium
GAGCGGAGCGCGTGCAGCACACCCGTCGGGCCGGCAAAGCGCACGGCGGCGGGCAGGCTGCCGACCTCGCGCCACCCCATCTTCAGGTAGCCGGGCCGGCTCTGGCTGTTCGGCGTGTTGAACACCCAGTCGGTGCCTTCGGCGCGCATCTCCTCCAGCCCGCGCATCGTCAAGGAACGGAACAGGCCTCGTCCCTGATAGTCAGGATCCGTCGCTGTGTCCACCGCTCGAACCGCACGGATGATGCTTCCGCCACGCTCGAACTCCCAGCGCATGAACGTGCGAAATGCAACGATGCGGCCGGCATCGGTGGCGACCCACATCGGGGAGGGGCCGAAGCGGTTCTGGTCGTGCTTCCATGCGAACAGCTCGGGATAGCGGGGATCTCCGTCGCTGCCGAGTGAACGGCCGAGCAGCTCAAGGATCTCTCCACGATCTTCGGGAACGGCGTGGCGGATGTCGAGATCGGACGCAGGCTTCCGTGGCTGTCTTGCAGTGGCCTCCGCCGGCGCTGCTGCAGGGCCAACGGCCGGCGCCGGTCGTGCCACCCGCCGGTAGGTGTCCTCAAGAACCCCGATGGTGCGGGCGACATCGAACTCCGCAGCTCGGGCCGCCGCAGCAGCACCGAGGCGAGTGCGCAGCTCGGCGTCCGTGGCCGCTCGTTCGATCGCGGCAGCGAGCATGGCCGGATCGCGCGGTGGCACCAACAGCGCGTCTACGTCGTCGTGCAACTCCTCGCCCACACCGCCGACACCGGTGGCCACGATTGGCAAACCAATGGCGAGCGCCTCCATGATCGCGACCGGCAGACCCTCCCACTGCGAGGCGAGCGTGAAGATGTCGCACGCCGCCATAATGCGCACCGCGTCGTCGCGGAACCCGGTGAGGGTCACTCGGTCGTCCAGACCGAGCTCCGTGCACAGCGCCCGCATCTCGGCCTCCTGGGGGCCCTGACCCACTGCCACCAGACGCACCGGTACCTTGCGGTCGGCCAGCAGCCGGAACGTTTTGAGCAGGTTCGGGTAGTCCTTCTGGGGGCGGAAGTTGGCGGCTGTTCCAACGACGATTTCTTCCTCACCCAACCCAAGCTCGGCACGAACCGACGCCCGCTGGGAGCGCGCCGCGGCCGAAACGGCAGTGTCGATGCCGTGCCGAACGGTGATCGCATGCGCGGCGACCGGTCCACGCATCGACGCACGAACCTCGTCGGTGACGGCGATCGCTGCCGCATCCCAACGACTCGTGAAGCGGTTCAGCAGGCGCGTCGGCAACCGGTAGGTCTCCCAGCGGTTGTGCTCCGTGACCACCACAGCGGGACGGCGATCCTTGGGCATCGAGCGCACCGCCAGACGCGCGACCGAACCCGGCAGCGGCGAGTGCACGTGGATCACGTCCCACGCGCCCGAGCGCACCAGCGCGGCGAGCCGATTCGGCCAGCGCAGATCCTTGCGGCGCATACTCAGGCAGACGGTCGCGACACCGGCGTCTTCGAGGGCGCCGACGAGATGGTCCTTCCACGGCAGAACGTATGCGCACTCGATGTCGAAACGGTCGTGGTGATGAGCGGCCGCCGCAGCGACGAGGAGATGCTCTGCCCCACCCGGACCCAATCCCTTGATGACCCACAGCACACGGAGCGACACGACGAGCGACGTTACTGCGGCCAGTTGCCACGGTGGAGGCGACGAACCCGGAACGCTGTGGGCAGGTTGGCCCTGGGTCATCCGCCCGAGGGTTCGTGCCGAGCTTGGGTTGGGTGAGGAAGAAATCGTCGTTGGAACAGCCGCCAACTTCCGCCCCCAGAAGGACTACCCGAACCTGCTCAAAACG
>JAYTSB010000430.1:0-13327 GCA_043745825.1 Actinomycetota bacterium
CCTCGAGATCAGCGCAGTCATGCTGTAGATCAGCGCCCCGGAGATGAACATGCCGGCCACCACCACAACAGCGAGGCGGCGGTAGTAGAGGAACATGAACAGCACCACGAGGCCCACGCCGATGGCGCCGGCGATGAGTGCGGCCTTCAGCGAGTCCTTGCCGAGGCTGGCGGACACGTTCTCGACCTGCTCGTTGGTCAGGGTGACGGGGAGTGCGCCGGAGTTCAGCACCTGGGCCAGCTTCTCGGCCTCGCCCCGGCTGAACCTGCCGGTGATCTGCACGTTGCCGGTGAAACTGGGCGCGTTCACCGTGGGTGCGGACTGGATCTGGCCGTCGAGCTCGATCGCCAGCTGGTGCGAGGGGCAGGTGGAGCCGCCGCTGTAGCACTCGGCGGCAAGCTTGTTCCAGACGTCCTCACCGGAGCCGCCGCCTTTGAGGGCAACGGTGACGCCCCAACCACCGTCCACGATCTCGGCCTGGGCGGAGTCCTTCTCGAACACGGTGCCGTCGCCACCACTCGCCCCGACCTGGCACTGCTGGCCATCGCGGGTTGGCAGCAACTGTGACTGGGTGGGGTCGGAGAACGGCAGCGCCGTGGTGGTGGTGACGCCGCCGCCGTCGGTCGCCGTCGTGGTGCTGGTGTCACCGGAGGCCGCCGTGGTGGACGTGTCACCGGCGGCTGCCGTGGTGGCCGTGTCGCCGGCGGCTGCCGTGGTGGACGTGGCTCCATCGGTGGGAGGCACCGTGTGCGGGCGCCGGCTGACGCCGGACGTGCCGCTGCCGATGGTGGCGCCGTCGGTGGAGGGCGTCAGGGTCGTGCCAGTCCCGGCGGTCGTGGTGGCGGTGCCATCGACGGAGCTGCTGGTGGACGAATCGTTGGTGGTGGAGGCGGGCGTGTAACAACCAACAACTGGGCGCAGGTACACCTTGCCCGTCACGTTGACGAGGTCGAGCGCATCCTGCTGATCGTTGACGCCAGGGAGGTTGACCACGATGGCGTCGCCCTGACGCAGGATCTCCGGCTCGCCGACGCCCTTGCTGTCGACGCGCTCGCGGATGCGCTCCACGGCGAGGTCGAGGCTGTCCTGGGTGAACGGCTGACCGGCCACCGGGCGCAGGGTCACCGAGATGCCGCCGCGGAGGTCGAGGCCGAGCGCCGGTCGGTAGCCGAACACGAGGTTGGTTCCCAAGAGACCCGCCGCAAGGACGACGATGCTGATGAGCGACGTGAGGAGTTTGCGGCGCATTACTTGTCGTTGGCGTCGTCTTCGACGATGTCGTCGATGGCGGTGGACCCGGACGTGGCGGTGCTCGCACCCATGCCGCCCACACCCATGCCGCCCACACCCATGCCGGACGTGTCCACCTTGCGCTGCACGCTGGCGCGAGCGACGCGGATCTGGATGTTGTCGTCCACCTCGAGCCAGATGATGTCACCGTCGAAGCCGGTGATGAAACCGTAGATGCCCGAGGTGGTGATGACCTCGTCGCCCTCGGCGAGCGCGCTCTGCAGGCTGACCTGCTCGCGCTGCCGGCGACGCTGCGGGCGGATCAGCAAGAAGTAGGCACCGACCAGCATCAGGGGCAGGAACAGCAGGCTGAGTGCGCTGCCACCGCTGTTGTTGTTGGTGGCGGCCACGAGGGAACCAATGGGGGTTGCGGAGGAGAGCATCACGACGTCCAGGATGAAAAAGCACCCGGCAGGTGGCCGGGCCAGCGAGAGAGCCTACTCTCGGATCATCCCCAAATGGCGAGCACCTGGCGGCGCATCGCCTGGAACGTGCCGGCCTCGATCTCGGTCCGCATCCGGGCCATCAGCTGCAGCGTCCAGGCGATGTTGTGCAGGCTGACCAACCGTGGCCCGGTCGGCTCACCCACCTGGAACAGGTGGCGGATGTAGCCGCGGGAGTGCCGGGCGCAGACCTCGCACGTGCACGTGGCATCGATCGGCGCATCCGACAGCGCATGCTTGGCGTTCTTGACGTGCATCTTGCCGGTGCTGGTGAGGGCGGTGCCGTGGCGGCCGATGCGGGTCTGCATCACACAGTCGAACTGGTCGACGCCGAGGGCCACGGCCTCCACCAGCGATGCCGGGTCACCCACACCCATCAGGTAGCGGGGTCGATGTGCGGGGAGGTGCTGGATCGCTGCGGCCAGCGCCGGCAGCATTTCGGCTCGGCTCTCTCCCACGCTGAGGCCGCCGATGCCGTAACCGTCGAACTCCATCTCCGCCGTGCGCTGCGCCGACTCGGCGCGTAGCGCCTCGTCGATACCGCCTTGGACGATGCCGAACAGCGCCTGGTCGGGGCGGGTGTGAGCGGCGATCGCACGGCGTGCCCACGCGGTGGTGCGATCGAGGGCGAGGCGAATCACCTCCGGCGGAGACGGCAACGGGGCGCACACATCGAGCACCATCTGGATGTCCGCACCGAGCAGTTCCTGGGTGGCGACTGCGCTTTCCGGGGTGAACCGGTGGGTGGAACCGTCGTAGGTGCTGCGGAAGGTGACGCCGTCGTCGTCCATCTTCGGCTCCAGCGAGAACACCTGGAACCCACCGCTGTCGGTCAGGGTGAGCCCCGGCCAGGCCGTGAACCGGCCGAGCCCGCCGAAGTGGGCGATGGTCTCGGCCCCGGGGCGCAGCATCAGGTGATAGGTGTTGCCGAGCACGATCTCAGCGCCGAGTCGCTCGTAGTCCGCAGCCGACAGGTACTTGATCGCCGCACGTGTGCCCACCGGCATGAAGCACGGCGTGCGGTAGGTGCCGTTGGCGGCGTGGGCCAGGCCGGCGCGGGCCGCGCCGTCGTTGGCCACGAGTTCGAACTCGACGGCGTGCATCAGCGGCTTCTGTCCAGCAGCATCGCGTCGCCGAACGACAAGAAGCGGTACTCCCCCGCCAGCGCCTCGGCGTACAGGCTCCGCCAGCGTAGCCCCACGAATGCGTCGATCATCAGCAACAGCGTGGTGCGCGGCAGGTGAAAGTTGGTGACGAGCAGATCCACCAGCTTCCACTCGTAGCCACGATGGATGAACAGGCGGGTGCGTCCCTCCAGCTCACCGAACGTGGCCGCCGACTCCAGGGCACGCGTCGCCGTGGTGCCCACCGCGACCACACGCTCGGCCTCACGGCAGGCCTCCAACGTCTCAACGCTGACGCGATAGCGCTCGCTGTGGATGGGATGGTCGCGGGGGTCGGCCGCACTCATCGGCTGGAATGTGTCGAGGCCCACCACCAGTTCCACCCGGGCCAGACCGACGCCGGCAGCCTGCAGGGAATCGAGCAGGCCGGGGGTGAAGTGCAGCCCGGCCGTCGGCGCAGCGGCCGAACCCGGCTCGCTCGCATAGACGGTCTGATAGCGATCGCTGTCGCCGAGGGGCGTGGAAATGTACGGCGGCAGCGGCATGTCGCCGTATCTGGCCAGCACATCCAACGGATCACCCTCGCCGAGGAGCGTGATGAGGAATGAGTCACCGGCCTCGGTGCGCTGCCCGATCTCCACGAGCGGGACACCATCGGCGGCCACCAGCTGCTCGCCGACCCGGAGCTTCTTGCCCGGCCGCACGAGGGCCTCCCAGATGCGGCGGTCGCCTTCTGCCGACGCAATCGGCTCGAGCAGCAGCACTTCCGCAGCGCCCCCGCTGGAGCGGTGCAGCCGGAGGCGGGCCGGGATCACCTTGGAGTCGTTCACCACGAGCAGATCTCCCGGGCGCAGGAACTCACCGAGGTCGCTCACCCGGCGGTGCAGCGGCGCCGCAGCCGCACCCTGATCCACGAGCAGACGCGCCGAATCTCGAGGGGCCGCCGGGGTCTGCGCGATGCGCTCTTCAGGAAGCTCGTAGTCGAAGTCGGCCAACAGCACGGTCTGCCAGGCTAACGGTGCCTCGCCGCGCATGGCGGCGCACCGCTGTGCCAGCATGGGCGCCATGAGCGACATCGACCTGCGCACCGAATCAGTCAGCTGCGGCACCGACGGTGACATGGACGTCCACATCTGGACGCCGAGCGGCGGTGGCATTGCGGCAATCCTGCTGATCCAGGAGATCTTCGGTGTGGGCCCGTACATTCGCGCCGTGGCCGAACGCCTCGCCGGCGCCGGCTACATCGTCGGCGCCCCCGACGTGTTCTGGCGGATCCAGCGCAACTGGGCCTCCGACCACACCGAGGCGGGTCTTGGTGCCTCGGTGGGTCTGGCGCAGCAGTTGGACTTCCCGAACGCTGTGTCGGACTGTGCGGCAGCGCTGGCGCACCTCGGCGCAGCCCCGGGCGTGGCCCGCCCCCCCGGCGTGCTCGGGTTCTGCCTGGGCGGCACGCTGGCGTTCGCGCTCGCCGCCAACGCCGAGCCGTCGGTGTGCGTGAGCTACTACGGCTCCGGTGTGCCCGACATGCTCGGTGTGATCGACCAGATCCAGTGCCCCACCCTGTTGCACTTCGGCAACGAGGACGGGTACATCCCTAACGAGGGCGTCGACGCGGTCGGTGCCACGATCGCCGGCCGTGAGGGGTTCGCGCTCAACGTCGAGAATGCCGGCCACGCGTTCGACAACCACGAGGCGGCGATGTTCTACAACGAGTCTGCCGCCAACGCCGCATGGGCCAAGACGATGGCATTTCTCGGCCTCTACCTGCCTGCATCCTGACCCGGTCGCGCACCGGCGCAGCCGTCACTCAGCCGAACAGGTTCGGCGGCTTGTCGCCGTGGACCACCGGCATCGCCAGACCGAGGTGCTCCCAGGCCGAGGGCATTGCCACGCGTCCTCGTGGCGTGCGGGCCAGCAGACCCTGCTGGATGAGGAACGGCTCGTACACGTCCTCGACGGTCTCGGTCTGTTCGCCGACGCTGATGGCCACGGTGGACAGGCCCACCGGGCCGCCTCGGAACTGCTGACAGATCGCCGTGAGGATGGCCCGGTCCACCTTGTCCAGGCCGCGCTCGTCCACACCGAACACCGCCAATCCGGTGCGCGCCGTCTGCTCGTTGATGGTTCCGTCGCCACGCACCTGGGCGTAGTCGCGCACCCGACGCAGCAGGCGGTTGGCGATACGTGGAGTGCCCCGGCTGCGCCGCGCAATCTCCCACGCACCCTCGTTGGAAACCGCGACGTCGAGGATGCCGGCGGCGCGGCGGACGATGGCCTCGAGCTCTTCGTCTTCGTAGAAGTCGAGCCGCGCGACGAAGCCGAAGCGATCGCGCAACGGGCCCGTGATCATGCCGGTACGGGTGGTGGCACCCACCAGCGTGAACGGGGGCAGCGGCAGGCGGATGGACGACGCCGCAGGGCCCTTACCGACCACGATGTCGAGCTGGAAGTCCTCCATGGCCGGGTAGAGGATCTCCTCGACGGCGCGCGACAGGCGATGGATCTCGTCGATGAACAGCACGTCACCCTCACCGAGTTTGGTGAGGATCGCGGCGAGGTCACCGGCACGCTCCAACGTGGGGCCGGACGTGATGTGCATCTGCACACCCATCTCCGCCGCGATGATGCCGGCCAGCGTGGTCTTGCCGAGTCCGGGCGGGCCGGCGAGCAGCACATGGTCGACGGGCTGGTTCCGCATCGCCGCGGCCTCCAGCATGATGGTCAGGTGCTCTTTGAGCTCTCGCTGGCCAACGAAGTCGGCGAGGCGACGCGGCCGCAGACCGATCTCGTCGACCTCTTCAACCTCGCTGCTGATGCCCGGATCGGTGAACTCCTCACGCACGTCGGGCCCCCAGCAGTTGCAGCGCTTCGCGGAGCATGGTGGCCGCATCGCGCCCGCCGGGCATCTCGCGTAACGTGTCGCGCACCTCGTCGGGCGCATAGCCGAGGCCGTACAGCGCCTCGCGCACGTCGGCCAAAACCGAACCACCGCCCGGCTCGGCTGACGCCGCCAACCCGGCCGGATCCAGCAACGGCAGGTTGAGCCGGCTCTTCAGCTCGATCAGCAATCGTTCGGCGGTCTTCTTGCCGACTCCGGGCACGAGTGTGAGCGAGGCAACGTCACTGGCCGCGACGATGTCCACGAGCGTCACCGGCGTGTGGGTGGCAAGGATGGCCATCGCCAGCGCCGGGCCGACGCCGTGGGTGGCGATCAGCACCTGGAACGTTGCCCGTTCTTCGCGCTTCAAGAACCCGAACAGGGTTTGCGCGTCCTCGCGGATGTGATGGTGCACGTGCAGGAACACCGTGGCGCCCGGCTCCAGTTCGGCCAGTGTGCGCGGCGTGACCGACACGATGTAGCCGACGCCGGCGACCTCGATCAGTGCCTCGCTGTCGGTGTTGCGCTCCAGCACGGCGCCGCGCAGCGAGCCGATCACGCCAGACCCGCCAACACGCCGCTGACCCGCTGGCGCAGCGGAGCCATCGCCAGGTGGCACAGCGCCAGCGCCGCCGCGTCGGCCGCGTCCGCGGGCTTGGGCAGCGTGCTGAGACCGAGTCGGGCTTGCACCATCTTCTGGACCTGCACCTTGTCGGCTGCGCCCCAGCCAGCCACTGCCCCCTTGACCTGGTTCGGGGTGTACTGCACGACTTCACAACCGCGTGCCCAGGCCTCGGC
The DNA here is from genome assembly GCA_043745825.1 of Actinomycetota bacterium. Lineage (GTDB taxonomy): Bacteria > Actinomycetota > Acidimicrobiia > Acidimicrobiales > Ilumatobacteraceae > WLMZ01. The sequence goes on from JAYTSB010000430.1 coordinate 6,534, forward strand.
CAGGGCCAGGCCGCTGGCCTGACCAACGCTCATCGCGGTGCGTACGTTGGTCTGGAAGAACACCTGCTCCACCGCCACGACGTGCGGGCGGAACTCGTCGATCAGTTCGGCCAGCTCGGCGCGCAACTCGGCCAGGCGCTTGGGCAGCGGATCCGTGGCCGGAGTGCGGATGACGCCCATGCTCAACGCGGTTGCGCTGGCCGGCCCGCTCGCCTGCACCGCCGCATAGCCGCACCGGGTGAGGCCCGGGTCGATACCCAGCACGACGAGGCCCTCAAGTCTGTCGACGCCAATCGGTCGCTTCACGAACACAGGTTCGAAGCGTAGCGGACGGCCCAGCCGCACCGGCGGACCCCCACGGTTCACACCAGATCGATGATCCGGTCAACCGCGGTGAGCTTGTCCGGGTTCAGCGTGGCGTGCAGACGATCGACCTGACCGTCGCGCACATCGAAGGCAGCCACCCAGTAGGGCATCGAGTCGATGCTCACCACCACGCCCGGCGAACCGTTGATCCAGCACGAGCGCGCCGTCACCTCGTGGCCTTCGATCGCCATGAAGCGTCGGTAGATGTTCACGAGGAACCGCGCGATCCGTTCCGGGCCGACCACCGGGCGACGAGCCGCATGGCGGCGGGCGCCGCCGTCGGACACGAGCACGCTGTCGTTCGTGACGAGCGCGCGGACGCGGTCTTCGTCACCGGCCACCACCGCGGCCACGAACTCGGCCGCCACCGCAAGTTGGTGCTCACGTCCTGCCCGCCGGGGCACCCCGGCCTCATCCGTGCGCACCTTGCGACGGGCACGCACCGCGATCTGGCGCGTCGCGTCCGCACTCTTGCCGACGACCTCGGCGACGCTGCCGAACGGTTGCCCGAAGACGTCGGCCAACAACAACACGAGGCGCTCTTCAGGCGACAGCCGCTCCAGCAACACCAAGAACGCGGTGGTCAGCGAATCGCCGAGCACAGCGGCTGCTGCGGGCCCGTCGTCTGCGGACACGAGCGGCTCCGGCAGCCACGGTCCGACGTAGTCCACTTGGGCGCGTTGGCGAGCACGGAGCCGGTCGATGCCGAGCCGGCTCACCACCGTGGTGAGCCACGCCTGCGGGCTGTCGAGCGCAGCGCGGTCGGCGCGGTCCCAGCGGACCCACGCCTCGTGCACCACATCCTCTGCATCGGCGAGCGAGCCGAGCAAGCGGTACGCCAAGCCGATCAGCCGCGGCCGCTCGCCGGCGAAGAGGTCGTCAGCTGCGGACACGGGCCCGACTCGTCACATGCCGCACTGCGGCCACCGCTGCGTCTTCCCCGCTGGCCGCAGCAGCATCGGCGAGCTGGAAACGCGGGCCCACCCAGTCTCCGGCGATGAACACGCCGGGCAAACCCAGTGCGTCGGCGCGGGGTCGCCCGGCCAGTCCCCCGGTGGCGGCTGCCGGAAATCCGTTGGCCACCACGAGGTGGTGCAGATAGCGCTCGTGGACGATGTCCTCGGCGCCGATGCCCGCCTGCGTGGCCAGCTCGGTCAGGCGTTGGCGGACCATGTCGGGCGCGACCGGCACGACCTCGTCATCGGGCGTGTAACGCATGAGCGTCACCAAACCGCAGCCGTCGGGCGCAAGGCGCGCGGTGGGGGCATGGGGCGACAGGTAGAGGGGTTCGTCGATGCCGAACACGAGCCCAGGATGCTCGCGTCGCAGCGCCATGTCGAGCACCGATGCGCCCACCGATCGTCCGGTGTGCTCCAGATCACCAATCGTGACGCCGGTGAGACGCTGCACGGCCTCCGGTGCAAGCCCGGCCAGGATGACAGCGTCCCCGCGCAGCACGGCGTCATCGGTGGTGACGGTGACCGTGTCATCGGCCTCGACGGACTGCACCGTGGTCCCCCCGATCAACCGACCACTGCGACGGGTGAACGTGGCGAGCATCGCATCCACCATCGTCTGCCAGCCGTGGTCGAGGTAGCGCACGCCACCTCGGGCGAGCTTGAACTGGTCCAGGGCCGCCGCCGCATCGAAGCGCTCGGGGGCGTTGACATATGAAGCGGTGCGCACGAACATCCGCACGATCCCAGCAACATCATCGGGTTCGTTGCCCAGCCACTCCGCCCAGGTCGTCCCGGCGAAAGGCGCTGTGTCCATCCTCCCGATTCGGGCCATCAGGGACACGATTCGGCCCCGGCTGCGCGGCGTGAGCAGTTTGGTGCGAGCGATGTCCATGAGGCTGGCCGACAGTGGCCAGAGCCGTCCGTCGCGCAGCAGCCGTACGTTGCCGCTGTCCGCGATGCCCCCGCTGGGTTCCAGGCCGCGGGCGGCCAGGAACGGTCGCAGGTGACCGTTCAGGTACAGCGCGTGCGGCCCGACGTTGTACTCGTACCCGGCTCGTTCGGTGGTCCGAGCCCGCCCACCCGGCGCGTGGGCGTCCACCAAGGCCACCGACGCGCCGCCCTCGGTCGCCCGAATGGCGGCGACGAGCCCGGCGATGCCGGCCCCGACGATCACAATGTCACTCGCCGTGTCGTTCTGTCTGTCACTCGGCCTGTCACTCGATGAGTTCATGTCGTGTACCTCCACCACGTCTGGCGACAGCGGCGAGCCGGATGTGACACAGTCACCCCCCGACGCTGTCATCTCATGTCCGCTGTCAGCGGACATGAGGCACCATCGTCAGCCTGCGGCGCTGAGAGCGAGCGCGTCGACCAGACGGGCGGCCACCCAGTCCGGGCGGTTGCGGATGTCGTCATAGGTAAATGTAATCACCCGCAGGCCCATCAACGTCAACTCCGTGCGGCGCTGCTCGTCGCGTTGGCGGTCCTGGCGGCTGGAGTGAGTGCCGTGTCCGGCCACCTCCACCACAAGGCCACCGGCGAAGAAGGCGTCGACTCGCGCGACAAGCCGGCCGTCCGCTCGCCAGACCTTCTGAAGGTCGGGAAGAGGCAGGCCAGCGCGACGCACGATGCCCAGGAACCAACGCTCCAGGCGGCTCTCCCCGCCGGTGTCGACGAGCGCGTCGAGCAGGACGCGACCGTGGTTGATTCCTCGGCGGTGGCGATCCAGCACCTTCGTCCGGAGTCGCTGCTCGCTCAGCAGCTTCAGCCGGATCGCGGAGTCGATTGCCCGCTCGACCTCCGCGCGGGTGAATGCGAAGAGCGGAGCATCGAGAATCAGCCGCTCAGCCGACAGGCACCGGATGCCGTTGACCGTCACCGTGTCGGTGACCGGCAGCGGTATACACGTGGAACTGACCCGGTGGGGGGTACACACGCTGCGGCTGCCCCGCGCAACCAGGACCTCCACCTCGTCGCCGGTGAATCCGTCGAGTCCCTGCAGCCGTGCAGAGGTACGCCCGGCGATGTAGCCGGCGCCCTCGACATCGGCCATCGCCCCCCATACGGCACGATGCCAAAGCGGTGGCGAGCCGACGATGGCCACGGACCGGGGCCCGAGCCGCTGCAGCAGGCCCTGGGCCACCCACCGGCTGCGCGCCCGGCGATCGACGCCGAGCGCTTCGAGTTGGCGAGTGCTGATGGCGCCGAATTGGGTCGATGCAAGCCCCGTGGTCTGTGCGTAACGCGTGTCCATGGAGCGCATCGTGATCAACCGGTGTCACACCGAACCAGCACTGAGCGCGAGCTGAACCCGAACCCGAACGCTGTCATCCCATGTCCGGGTGGGCGGGCGGTCAGTGCATGCTGACGAGGGCGTTCACGTCGTCGTACGGGAGATCCCCGTCGGTGTATGCGACCACCTCCAGCCCGGTGAGCGCGAACAGGCCGCTGTTCGTCGTGACGAACGCGGTGTCCGCAGCATCGCGGCCGGTGGCGATGCGCACCATCGTCTCGCGTGGGGCGAGGCAGGTGGCGTCGACGGCAGTCCAGTGACCGTCGACCCAGGCCTCCACCACGGCGTGGAAGTCCATCGGCGACAGGCCGGGCGCATACACCGACACCATGCGCGCCGGAACGTCGCAAGCTCGGAGGAACGCGATCACGAGGTGGGCGAAGTCGCGGCACACGCCCTGGCGGGCGAGCAACGTGGCCACCGCACCGTCGATCGGTCGGCTGGAGCCGGGCACGTAGCCGAGGCGGGTGCCGACCCAACTCGACACCGCAGCCAACAGTGAAGCGCCGTCCAGGCCGGCGAACTCGGCCCGGGCCAAGGGCGACAGGCGGTCGGACTCGCAGTAACGGCTGGGTCGCAGGTAGCGGACGAGATCGATGGGACGCACGTCTGCGTCCGGCGCGAACGAAGCCACGGTGGCCGTGTAGTCGATCACCAGCAGGCCGACGGGTACCCGCTCAGACACGTGGAGTCGGGTCCCGTGGTCGTCGGCCAGCTCGGTCAGCACAACCGGCTCACCACCGACGAGCACGCTCAGCGACTCGGTAGCAATCTGCGGGCCGAGCGCAACCGCAACGGACAGCACGAGGTCGACCGGGCTGATGACGTCGCATTCGATGTGGGTCATCACCGTGCGTTGCATCGTGCCAGCATGCCCGAAAATGGGCGCCACTGAGCTGCAGATCTGCCGCGACCTGCGCGAGAACTGTGAAGCGAACTCGGCGTGTGCTAGGCCGATGCGATCTTGACAGCCTGGATCAGTTCGCTCACCGGGCGGAACGTGAGCCCGGCAATGGCCCGATGGGCGTAGCGGATGATGCCCTCGGCGTCCACTACGAACACGCTGCGTCGGGGGAACCCGAGCGGGCCGAGCGTGCCGTACGCGCCGGCCACCGCCTTATCCGGATCCGCCAGCAGCGGGAACCGGAAGCCGTGCCTGTCGGCGAAGCGGTCGTGGCTGGCGACGTCCTGGGCTGAGATGGCGAGGATCTGGGCGCCGACCTGTTCGAACTCGACGAGGTCGTTGTTGTAGCTGTTCAGTTGTTTGGTGCACACGGGCGTGTCGTCGCCCGGGTAGAACACGATGACCACTGGTCGGCCGCGGAACTCGGCCAGCGAGTGACTGGTCCCGCTGGTGCCGGGCAAGGTGAAGTCCGGAGCGCGATCACCGACACCGACGCTCATTCCCCAGCCATTTCCATCAACTCGTCGGAGATGTCGAAATTGCTGTACACGTCTTGGACGTCGTCGTCGTCCTCCAATGCGTCCATGATCCGCAGGATCTTCTTGGCGTCGCCGATGTCGGTGACGGCCACATCGATCGACGACACCATGGTGCTCTCTGCCGACTTCACGGCGATGCCGGCGGCGACCAACGCTGTCTGGAGGTCGTAGACGTGGTTGGGAGCGCACAGCACGCGCCAGTCGTCGCCGTCACGGGCGACGTCGTCAGCGCCGGCATCGAGCGCCCCCAGCATGACGTCGTCCTCTGCTACGCCACCGTCGACGATGATGACGCCCTTGCGGCTGAACTGCCAGCCCACGGCGCCCGGCTCGGCCATGCTGCCGCCGAGCTTGGAGAAGATGGTGCGGATGTTCGCGCCGGTGCGATTGCGGTTGTCGGTCAACGTGTCCACCATCAGCGCCACACCACCCGGGGCGTAGCCCTCGTAGGTGATGGCCTCGTATGTGCCACCGTCGTCGGCACCACTGCCCCGCTTGACCGCCCGGTCGATGGCCTCGTTGGTCATCTGGCCAGCCTTGGCCTTGAGCACCGCCGTACGCAACGCAGCGTTGCTCGCCGCGTCACCGCCGCCCTCGCGCGCTGCGACCTCGATCTGGCGTGCGAGCTTGGCGAACAGCTTGCCGCGTTTGGCGTCCTTGGCACCCTTTTGGTGCTTGATGGTTGCCCATTTGGAATGGCCGGACATGGCGTTTAGACCTCCTGGAGGAACATCGCATGGAGGCGATGATCCGGGGTGAGCTCGGGATGGAACGAGGCAACGAACATCCTGCCCGATTTGGCCAGGACCGGAATACCGTCGTGCGACGCCAACGTCGTCACGCCAGACCCGATGGCCTCTACTTTCGGGGCACGGATGAACACCGCATGGAACGGTTGGTCGAGGCCGACCACGTCGATGTCTGCTTCGAAGCTGTCGACCTGGCGACCGTAGCCGTTGCGGCGCACGGCGATGTCGATCGCGGCGAAGTTGCGCTGGTCTGGGCGTCCGTCGAGCACCTGTGTGGCAAGCAGGATCATGCCGGCACACGTGCCGAAGACGGCGAGTCCGTTGCGCATCCGCTCGGCGAGTGGTTCGAACAGTCCGGACGTGGTGAGCAGTCGCGACATCGTGGTGCTCTCCCCGCCCGGCATCACCAGCGCGTCGAGACCGACGAGATCATCAGGGATGCGGACCTGGCGGGTGTCAGCGCCGCACGTTCGCAGCGCTCCTTCGTGCGCGGCGAAGGCCCCCTGCAGGGCGAGAACACCGACTCGCATGGGCACGTCGGGCACGGCGACCGCCCCCGGCACCCGGAGGCTCCAAGCTCGATGGCATTGCTGCGACTACCAGCCGCGCTCGGCGAACTTCGTTGTGTCGTCCATGCCGATGCCGGTCATCGGCGCGCCGAGATTGCGGCTCACCTTGGCGAGGATGTGCGCGTCACGGAAGTGGGTGGTGGCCTCCACGATGGCCTTGGCGCGCGGCATGGGGTCGTTGCTCTTGAAGATGCCCGAGCCCACGAACACAGCCTCGGCACCGAGCTGCATGGCAAGCGCAGCATCGGCGGGCGTGGCGATGCCACCGGCGCAGAACAGCGGCACGGGCAGCCAACCGGTCTCGGCGATCTCCTGGATGAGCGGCAGCGGTGCCTGCAGCCGCTTGGCCCACTCGAAGAGCTCGGCCGAGTCGGCCTGGGTGATCTTGCGCATGTCGCCGATGATGGAGCGCAGG
>JAYTSB010000431.1:0-1940 GCA_043745825.1 Actinomycetota bacterium
TCCCTGCACGCCCACCATCAGCCGTGAGGCGGATCGTTACCGCAGCGCCACCGAGGTGGCCGGTTGCGATCACCAGATCGCCTCCCGCCGCCCGCACGATGCTGCGCACGATGTCCAGTCCCAGGCCGGTGGAGCCTCCACCGCTGCGCCCGCGTTCCAGGGAGTCAGGCCCGATACCCGGGCCGCCATCGTGGACCGTCACCTCGATGCCGTCGGGGTTGCTCATGCGCCTCGCACTCACCTCAACCGCCGTGCCCTCGGGCGTGTGCTGAAGCACGTTCTCGACGAGCAGGTCGACGGCCTCGGCGAGGCGCTCCGCGTCGATCACGGTCACAAGGCCGGGTTCGACATGCTGCGCGAGTGGGCGGTCAAGATCGTCGAACAGCGGGGCCCAGTGCGTGATCCGCTCGATGACCACTTCGCTGACTCGGCATGGTGTTGCCAGCAACGCCGACGGCGGGCGGCGGGCCTCCTCGATCACTCGGTTCAGCGCCACCGTCAGGCGATCGACCGAGTTAATGATGCGCTGTGCCTGCTCTGGCTCGGCCACTGACTCGGCATCGATGCGAAGCGCAGTGAGCGGCGTTCGCAGCCGATGAGCAAGGTCGGCGACCGACTCGCGCTCGGCGCGGAGCAGGCTCTCGATCTGGCCGACGAGCCGGTTGAAGGTCTCGGCGACGACCACCAGCTCCGGTGGCCCACTTGGGGTTATCCGAACCGTGAGATCGCCGGCGCCAAGCCTCATCGACGCGTTCGCAAGATCGCTGACGGGCCGCACGAGGGCGCGCGCGAGACGCGAGGCGACCACGCTGGCCACGACGATGAGTGCCAACCCTACGAACGCAAGCCCGACCCATGCACGCAGAACGCCCTCGTTGAGCAACGCAGTTGGAACGAATGCTGAGATCACTGCCACCCGACCGTCGGCCAACGCAACAGGGGTGTCTACCTGCGCTCCACCACGGACTGTTCGGCGCGAAGACGTACCGCTGGCGGCCGCGGCTATGGTCAGCGCCTGGTCAGTTGGAACGGCACCGATCTGCACGCGGTTAGCGAGGAGCACCCCCAACCGATCATCGGAGCCAGTGCTGGTGGTCGACAGGAGCGCCTCGATCACACTGCCATCCGCGTCGAGGGCCAGCACGGGCGCGATGGTCCGCGTGTCGCGCTCGGCGACCTCGAGCGCTCGGTCGTGAGCGAGCGTGCGGGTCATCAACGCCAGCGGCACGAGGAAGGCCACCACCACCATCGTCGTCACGGCGACGAACACTGCTGCCAGTCGCCGCCTCACGGGTCACTGGTTCCGTCGTGGCCGATCGAGGCACCAGCCGCCGGATCGACCAGCTTGATCCCTACCCCGCGCACAGCGCGCAGGTACCTGGGCTCCTTTGCCGTCTCTCCGAGCTTGCGTCGCAACCACGACAGGTGAACGTCGATCGTCTTGTCGGACCCGCCGTACGGTTGCCGCCAGACTGCAGCAAGCAGGGTGCCGCGATCGACGAGCTCCCCAGCGTGCTCGGCGAGATACGCAAGTAGTTCGAACTCCTTGCGCGACAGATCGAGACGCACGCCGCGCAGGGACGCCTCGTGGCCGCTGCGGTCGATGCAGAGCTCGCCTACCGTGACCACCTTCACCTCCGCCCGCGTGCGGGCCCGGCGCAGTACCGCCCGGATGCGGGCCTCGAGGTGTGCGGGTGCGAAGGGCTTGACGACGTAGTCGTCGGCACCGGCGTCGAGGAGGCGGATCACCTCGTGCTCGTCGTCCCTGGCGGTGGCCACCACGACCGGTACGTCGCTGACCCCGCGCAGCATTCGCAGCAGGTTGAACCCGTCCACGTCGGGCAGACCAAGGTCGATCACCACTACATCAGGTGTGCTCGCGAGGATCTCGTGAAGGCCGGCCATCGCTGTTCCAGACGAGCGCACCTCGTGCCCCGTCG
>JAYTSB010000432.1:0-3362 GCA_043745825.1 Actinomycetota bacterium
GATCCGCGCCTGCGCGCGATGGTGTCCGATCTCGGCGACGACGAACTGCGCAACCTGCCACGTGGCGGCCACGACTACCGCAAGCTCTATGCGGCCTACAAGGCGGCCACCGACAACCTCGGCAGCGGCGCCCCCACGGTGATCCTGTGCAAGACGATCAAGGGCTGGACGCTCGGCCCCTCGGTGGAGGGCCGCAACGCCACCCACCAGATCAAGAAGCTCACCAAGGATCAGCTGATCGTGCTGCGCGACCGCCTGTTCCTGAAGGACGAAATTCCCGACAGCGCATTCGAGAACGATGCGATGCCGTACTACCGCCCGCCGGAGGACAGCATCGAGTACCAGTACATGATGGAGCGCCGACGCGCGCTCGGTGGCAGCATCCCCAAGCGCAGCACGCGTGTGCGGCGCCCGATGGAGATGCCCGATCCCGCCGTGTTCGAGGAGCTCAACGCCGGCTCCGGCAACCAGGCCGTCAGCACCACGATGGGGTTCACTCGACTCCTCCGCGGCCTGGCCCGCGATCCCCACTTCGGCGAGCGCGTCGTGCCCATCATCCCCGACGAAGCGCGCACGTTCGGCATGGATGCGCTGTTCCGCGAGTTGAAGATCTACGCATCGCAGGGGCAGAAGTACGAGCCGGTCGACCACGACCTGCTGCTGTCGTACGCGGAGTCCAGCGACGGGCAGATCCTCGAAGAGGGCATCACCGAGGCCGGCGCGATGTCCAGCTTCATCGCCGCCGGCACCGCGTATGCCACGCGTGGGGTACCGATGGTGCCGTTCTACACCTTCTACTCGATGTTCGGTTTCCAGCGGGTCGGCGACCTCATCTGGCAGGCCGCCGATGCGCGCACCAAGGGCTTCCTGATGGGGGCCACGGCGGGACGCACCACCCTCTTGGGCGAGGGCCTGCAGCACCAGGACGGCCAGAGCCTTGTCCTCGCCAGCGCCGTGCCCGCGTGCCAGGCATACGACCCGGCCTTCGCCTACGAGATCGCGGCCATCATCCACGCCGGCCTCGACCGGATGTACGGCTCGAAGAGCGAGGACATCTTCTACTACCTCACGCTGTACAACGAGAACTACCCGATGCCGAGCCGCCCTGAGCGCGACGGCATCGTTGGCGAGATCGTGCGCGGTTTGTACCAGTGGCAGGACGCACCGGAGGCTGCGATCCGCGCCACCCTGCTGTTCTCCGGCTCCGCGCACGCTGCCGTGCGCGAGGCGGCCGCCGACCTCCATGCCACCTATGGCATCGGCTGCGAGCTGTGGTCGGCAACGTCGTACAAGGCGCTGCGCGAGGACGGCCTGGCCGCCGAGCGCTGGAACCGGCTGCATCCCGATTCGCACCAGCGCACCCCGCTTGTGTCCGAGTTGCTGCAGCACACCGTCGGCCCCATCGTCGCCGCCACCGACTTCATGAAGATCGTGCCCGAGCAGGTGGCCCGTTTCATCCCCGGCCGTCAGTTCGTGCCGCTGGGCACCGACGGCATGGGCCGCTCGGACACCCGCGAGGCGCTACGCCGCCACTTCGAGGTCGACACGGCACACGTGGTCATCGCCACCCTGGCCGCGCTGGCCAAGGACGGCGCCATCGAGCCATCACTGGTCAAAGATGCGATGGGCCGGTACGGCGTCGACGGCGACAGCCCCGATCCGTATCTGCTCTAGCTCCACCAGCCGTTGATGTCCACGATCACGTGGGCGCTGTTCGACACGTACACGCACACCTGCCCGCTCGCCGACAGCGGCATCTGCGCTCCATTGGCGATCGGCAAGCCGGCGGTGAAGTTTACGGTCGATGTCGCCGGCCGGTCGCCGCACGGCCAGGCCGTGAGGTAGCCATCCGTTGCTGCGCCCGTCACGGTGAAGTTGGCGGACACGGCCTTGGCACTGGCTGCGACGCCGCGCTGGCCGGCCACCTGGATGACGAGCGTGCGGCCCATCTCCAAGACGTTGCCACCGGTGCCGTTGTTCAACTCTGCGCGGTTGCGGTCACGGGTGTCGGTGAACCGGAAGGGAGACGTGGGCGTGAACTTCAATGCCGCACTCGGGCCGACGAACCCGGAGATGTCCACGACCAGGTCGACGTCGGTGACGGTGAACAGGCACACGGTGCCATCGGCGGCGACGGGACTGATGACCACGTTCGGCTTGGCCGCACCCGGTGACGGGTTGAGACTGGAGACCACCGGCATCGCCGTGTCGCAGGGGTACACGGTCACGTAGCCGGAATCGCTGGGGAACACGCTCGTCACGTTGAGCGCCACCAGACGGGCACCGCTCGGAACACCGGCCACACCGGTGACACGCAGCGGCACCACCGTGCCGGCGGTGAGCCGGGCCGGGGCACCGAGCCCGATGCGGCTGTCCATCAAGCGGGTCGGCGTGACAGACGAGAACCGACCGCCTTCGCCGGAGCCGTAGTAGCCGTTGACGTCGACGAGCAGATCAGCCGACGCCGAGGAGAACACGCAGACACCGCCCGCGCTGTCGAGCGGCACGCTCGCCCCGTTGGGCACTGTGTCGCCCGCCTGGAAGTTCAGCGTGGAGACCACCGGACGATCGTTCGAGCAGTTCCACACCGTGAGGTAGCCAGCGGCCGCAGAGCCGGTGATCGTGAAGTTGGCACTGATGGCCTGTGCACCCGACGGCACGCCGCCGCGACCGGTCACCTGGATCCGCCGGGCGAGCGCGCCCACCAGTGCGGTGGTGCCCAGGTTTGAGCGCGTGTCGACGATGCGGGTCGGGGCGACGGCCTGGAGGATGGCATTGCCGGCGAGCGCAGTGGTCACGGGCACGGGCTGTACCCCGGTGGCTGCGGCCGGATCGACCGTGAAGCTCCACGTGACGTTTCGGACCGAGGTCGACACCGACACGGTGTACACGTCGGGCAGCAGGGCGTTGCGAGGCATGATCACCACGGCGTTGTTGCCGGCCAGGATCTGCTGGGCCACGCCGGTGGTGTTCTTCGAGGAGAGCACGCAGGTCTGCAGCGCCCCGGCCGAGGAGGTGATGGTGGCGTTGGGGTTGGCGCTGAACCCCTCGGGCATCATCGCGATGACCGGCAGACCGCCGCCGCCCGACCAGCCGCAGAAGTCGAGTGGGTTCGGGCTCTCCGTGCGAAACGCGCTGAGGCTCGTTGTGGTCCCGTTGCCGGGGAACAGGATCGGGTCGCTCTGCGCCAGTGGCGTACCCAGGCCGTGCAGCACGTCGAGGGTCGCCCCTGAGTGATATGCGGTGGGGGTCGTCTCGTTGTCGCACTTGCCGAAACCCACGGACTGCAGGTTGGGGCGCAGGACGCCGATGGCATGGAAAGGACCGGTCATCCACAGCTCGATGTGGCTGCGCGAGGTGGC
>JAYTSB010000433.1:0-1549 GCA_043745825.1 Actinomycetota bacterium
CAGCAACACCGCTGGAGACCGCCCTGCCGCCACCGCTGCTCCCACGGTCTCCACCGTGTCGGTTTTGCCCACGACCGATGCACCCACGACCCACGCGCCCACGACCGATGCACCCACGACCGAGCCACTGACGAGCGTCATCGAGCGGGCGGACGGACCCGCGGCCGACGTGTCCGCGGAGCTGACGGCGGGGAACGGCATTTTCATCGGCACGGCGATACCCGCAGCACTCGCAGGCACCGGCTACGTGGAGCACGAGTTCGTCGCCGCCGGTATGGCGACGGCGTACCACTCCGAGCAAGCGCTGGCCTCCGACGGGCACTGGACGTTCACGCCGGACACGACCGCCGAGTACCGCACCCGCATCGTGGTGCGCCGTCCCGCGAGCGCCGCAAACTTCAGCGGCACGGTGGTGATCGAATGGCTGAACGTCAGCGGTGGTCTGGATTCAAACCCCGACTATGCCAGCCTGCGCGAGGACCTGATCCGCAACGGCGACGTGTGGGTGGGCGTCTCCGCGCAGCTGCAAGGCGTCGCCGGCGGTCCGGTGCTGGTCCCGATCCCGGGCGTCGACGCCATCGCCGGGAAGGGTCTGCGCGGCATCGACCCGGCCCGCTACGGCTCGCTCGTGCATCCGGGCGACGGCTTCTCGTTCGACATCTTCACCCAGGTGGCACGCGCCATCCGTGCCGGAGGACCGGCGATGGGCGACCTACGACCCGACGTGGTGATCGCCGCCGGTGAGTCGCAGTCCGCGATCGCACTCACCACCTACGTCGATGGGGTGCAGCCGCTGACCCACGCCTTCGACGGCTTCTTCATCCACAGCCGCGCCGCGGTGGCCCTGCCGCTCGTTGAGCCCGGTCAGTTCGCCGATCTCGCCCGTGGGCTGGCCACCGGCGCAACGCTGCTGCGAGACGACACGGACGTACCGATCATCGAGCTCCAGGCCGAAAGCGACGTGACCGGGGTACTGAACTCGGTGGCGGCGCGCCAGCCCGACTCGGACCGGTTCCGGCTCTGGGAGGTAGCCGGCACATCCCATGCCGACATGCACCTCCTCGGTGCCGTCTCGGCGACGATCGATTGCGGCGGGCCAATCAACAATGGCCCGATGCACGTGGTGGCCAAAGCCGCCTACCGGGGCCTGGTGAACTGGATCCGCACCGGTACGGCGCCGCCCACCGCGCCACCGCTGGTGCTCAGCGAGGGCGCCCGACCAGCTGTGCAGCGCAACTCCGATGGCATCGCCCTCGGCGGCATCCGCACGCCACCGGTCGACGTACCGATCGACGTGCTCTCCGGCGCCCCGGGCTCGACCCCGTCGCTGATTTGCCTCCTGCTCGGCTCCACCACGCCGTTGGCTGCCGACCGTTTGGCCGAGCTGTACCCCACCCAGGCGGACTACACGGCCGCATATGCCCTGAGCGCCGACGACGCGATCGCGGCAGGATACGTGCTCGACGACGACCGCGATGCGCTGCTGGCCTACGCGGATCCGTTGCGCATCACCGGCTGAACCCACACGCCCGATTTCCACAACATTGCG
>JAYTSB010000434.1:0-8000 GCA_043745825.1 Actinomycetota bacterium
CGGTCAGTCAGCCAACGCTGTCCAGCAGCCTGCGCGAGCTGGAGTCAGCGCTCGGCGTGGCCCTGTTCCTGCGCTCGCGCGGCAGGCCGCTGGCGCTCACCGCCGAGGGCCGCATCCTGCTGCCCGAGATTCGCCGGCTTGTGGCCCACGCAGATGATGTCGGCCGGCGGGCGAGCGGCCTGGCCGGGCCCGGTACGGGTACGGTGCGATTGGGGTCGCTCGTGACCGTCGCCCCGGTACTCATCCCTCCGTTGCTCCGCGAGTTCCGCGGCCAGCAGCCCGATGCGGGGGTCAGCGTGACCACGGCTGATCAACAGGAGCTGTTGGCCGGGCTCCGTACGGGCGACCTGCACATGGCACTCACCTATGACCTGGACATCGACGAGGGTGTTGAGTTCGTACCGCTTGCGCCCATCGCCCCGAAGGTGGTGGTGGCATCCACACATCCGCTGGCGGGCCGTCGCTCGGTACGGCTCGACGCATTGGTCGACGACCCGTTCATCCTCCTCGACCTCCCGCTCAGCAGCGAGTACTTCCAGGCTGTTTTCCTTGCCGCGCGAGTCAGCATGCGGCCGTCGATGCGCTGTCGAGATCTCAGCTTCGTGCGTGCGCTCGTGGCCGAGCACCTGGGCTATTCGGTGGTGAACCTGGTGCCGGCCCAACGAGGCGACGACGGTCTGTCCTATCTCTCCATCGAGGGCCCGGTGCCCGAACTACAGATCGGTCTGGTCATGGCCGATCGTGCCCTGCCCGCCGCAGCGGACGAGTTCGCCGCACTGGTTCGCAGGCGGTTGGCGAAGCTACTCGTCACCCGCACGAACCGACGGACGTGATCCGCACACCTCGTCGATGAGTCGGGGCAAGAACGCCAGGCAGGCGCGAAGCTGCTCCAGCGACACGTACTCGTGCGGACGGTGCGCCACGCCGATGTCGCCGGGCCCGCAGATCACCACGGGCGCAGCGATCGCCTCGGCGAACAGGCCACCCTCGGTGCCGTAACCGGCCGTGGTGCAGGACCCGCGATCGGCGACGCGTTCCACGACGCGCACCCACGCATCGCCTGTGTCGGTGGACAGCGCCGGATACCGGCTGAGTTCGGCCCGCTCGACACCGCCACCCACGGCCAACAGGCGCGCGTGCTCGGAATCCAGGACTGCCCACACCGGAATGAGCACATCATCTGGATCACGGCGCACGCTGTGCCGCACCTCGAACGTCATCTCGCAGTGCTCGGCGAGCACGTTCAGCGCTGTACCACCGTGGATCGTGCCGACGTTGGTCGTTACGTCCGTGGCCGGAAGGTGTGCCATCTGGGCCTCCAGCGCTGCGACCACGTGGACGGCCGCGCTGATGCACGACGGCTGCGTCGGCGAGGTGCTGGAGTGGCCGGCGCGACCGTTGAACGCCAAGCGGTACGCGAGCTTGCCGAGATGGGCGTGGCATGGGCGCATCATCGTCGGCTCGCCGATCACCACCAGGTCGGGACGGACGTTGCCGTGTCTGCCGTCATCGGCGAACTCGTGCAGCAGGCTGCGTACGCCGACGCAGCCGACCTCCTCGTCGTACGACAGGGCGATGTGCAGCGGATGCGCGAGCGCCGACACGTCCAGCACTTCAACCGTTGCCAGTAAGGCGGCGATGAATCCCTTCATGTCGGCGGTGCCGCGACCGACCAACGTGTCGCCCAATTCGGTCACGGTGTAGGGCGGGCTCGCCCAGCCGTCACCGGCGGGGACCACGTCGGTGTGTCCGGACAGCATCAGCCCGCCTGCTCGGTCCGGCCCGAATCGGGCCAGCAGGTTGGCCCGCCCATCGTGTCCGTCGACGGCGTCGTCGATGACCACGACCGAGGCGCCGAAGGTCTGCAGGTGATCAGCGACCCAGTCGATCAGACTGCGGTTCGGAGTGCGACTTTCCGTCGGAAAAGCGACCAGGTGACCGAGCAGGTCGACCGTACGCCCGATGAGGTCGCCAACCGATGTGCCCATCCCACTGAATGTACCGGCGCCGTGATTAGGGTCACCGCGCATGAGCACACCAGCACCACCACCACCCCAATCTGCACCTGCCGGAAACACCGGCGTCGAGATCACGGCGAAGTTCTTCATCCTCGCCTGGGTCCTCAACTTTTTCAAGCCGATCTTCACCGTCGACGGCCAGGCTGCCAAGCAGAAGTGGCGCACGCCGACGTTCATCCCCACCTCGGCCGGCCAGCACAACGTTCAGGTGCACTTCCCCTACCTCATGCTGAAGACCTGCGGCAAGGCAACCACCACCGTCAATGTCGCCCCCGGCCAGGTCGTGCGCCTGGCCTACAAGGCACCCTGGCTGATCTTCCTCCCCGGCAAGCTCAAGCCCGCCGACTGAGGCAGGCATCACGGGGGAACAACATGAAGAGGTTTGTCGATCGGCGCGTCATCGTCACCGGCGGCGGTTCTGGCATCGGTCAGGGCACGGTGCGGCGCTTGCTCAGCGAGGGCGGCACGGTGCACGCCATCGACGTCAACACCGCCGGGCTCGCCATCACTGAAGAGATGGCAAGCGCCGATGGCACCGCTGATCGGCTCACCACCGGCGAGCTCGACATCGCCGACGAGGCCGCCGTCGGCCGTCACGTCGCTGCGGTCGTGGATCGCCTCGGTGGCCTCGAGGTGCTGGTGAACGCGGCGGGCATCATCCGCACGGTCCACACCCACGAATGCACGCTGGAGATGTGGAACCAGGTGATCAACGTCAACCTCACCGGCACGTTCCTGATGACCCGTGCATCACTGCCGGCGTTGCTTGCCACGGGTCGGGGCGTCATCGTCAACTTCAGTTCGACGTCGGCGTCGTTCGCCCATCCGTACATGGCCGCCTACGCAGCGAGCAAGGGTGGCATCGACGCGCTGACCCACACGCTCGCGGTGGAGTACAGCAAGCAGGGCCTCCGTGCGGTCGCCGTCGCCCCGGGTGGAATCAGCAGCGGCATCACCGCCGGCGTGCCGGCGATGATGCCCGCCGACGCCGATTGGTCGTTGTTCGCCAAGATGTCGCCGATCATCGGCAACGGCATGGGCGAGCCGGCCGACGTTGCCGCGGTGATCGCGATGCTGGCCAGCGACGACGGCCGGTATGTCACCGCCACCTGCGTGCGCGTCGACGGCGGCGCGCACGGCTGAACAGATCACCGGCTCCATGCTCGTTCGGTGGGCGACGCTGTCACCCAGAATTGCGCCTGACGCGATCCTCGGTACCTGCGATGACCCGTCCACCACCCATGAGTTGCTCCGGTTATCGGAACGACTTGGGGATCAGTCGGCGTGCCCGCGCGTCGCGTTCGAGCTCGTCGCGGAAGTCGGGGTGTGCGATCGAGATCATTGCCTTCGCTCGCTCTGGGATCGACCGACCTTTGAGGTTGACGATGCCGTATTCGGTGACCACGTACATCATGTCGCTGCGTGGCGACGTGACGACGTTGCCCGGTGTCATGTCCACCACCACCCGGCTCTTGCGCACGCCCTTGCGTTCGTAGGTGGACGACATGCACACGAACGACTTGCCGCCCTCGGACGCGTACGAGCCGCGCACGAACTGCAGCTGACCGCCGCTGCCGCTGATGTGGCGGTGCCCGTCGCTCTCGCTGGCCGCCTGGCCCTGCAGATCCATCTGCGTGGTGTTGTTGATCGACACCATCCGGTCGTTGAGGCGGATGAGGTGTGGCGGGTTGGTGAGATCGGTGGGTTGGAACGAGAAGTCGGGGTTTCGGTCCACCGTGTCGTACATCGTCTTCGACCCGACACCGAAGGTGCACACGATCTTGCCGCGATGCACGTTCTTCGCCGCCCCGGTGACGATGCCGGCTCGATAGAGGTCGACGATGCCGTCGGTGAGCATCTCGGTGTGCACGCCAAGATGCTGCACGCCGCTCGTGCCGAGGAGTGAGCACACTGCGTTCGGCATCGCGCCGATGCCGATCTGCAGACATGCACCGTCCTCGATCTCCGCAGCGATCAGCGCACCCACGGCCCGGTCCGCATCGGTGAGCGGCGCGTTCGGCAACTCCGGTAGGGGTAGCCGGGCGCCGTCGATCACGTAGTCGACCTGGCTGACGTGCAAGCCTTGATCGATCCCGTGCAGGTACGGCATCGCCGGATCGATCTCGACGATCACGATCTTCGCCCGCTCGGCCATCGCACCGTGCCAGCCGTTTGTCATGCCGAAGTTGAAGTAGCCGTCGGCGTCGACCGGGCAGGTCTTGATCACCATCACGTCGACCGGATCGATGAACCGGCGGTAGTAGTCGGGAATCTCGCCGAGGTTGCACGGGATGTAGTTCTGCGCACCGGCGTCCGCGTGCTTGCGGTCGTAGCCGCTCATGTGCCAGTTGAAGAAGCTCACATGCTCGCGCTCGGGGTCGGCCTCCACCACGGCACGGGGCCGCATGCTCAGGCACCCGCGCACCTTCACATCCGACAGCTCGGTGATCCGAGCGGCCAGCGCGACGTCGAAGGCATCGGGCATCGACAGCACGGCGCCGTAGTCCACCCAGTCACCCGAACGCACCAGCGCAGCGGCCGCCTCAGCAGCGATGTGACGTGCCGCCCTCGAGGTGCTCACGACAGCTGAGGCGCTCATGAGATCGTGCGAGCTTCGTACATTGGAGACCTGCTTCCATCCAGTTGCGTGCGTGAGCCTCCGGTCATCCTGCGTCAGCGACGCGTCACCGGCGCGTCACCTGGCCCCGATCCCAATCATCCGGTCGGCGGGCCTGCAGTAACCTCGGGTGATGACGGACGGGGGCATGCGCGTACGGGTCCTCGGGGCGATCCAGGTCGTCATGTCTGACGGCTCGGTGGTGGAGCCGAGCAGCCCCACCCAGCGCCGGTTGCTGGCTGCACTGGCCCTCACACCACGCCGGCCGGTGCGAGCGGAGACCCTCGCCGAAACGGCCGGCCTCACCATGGGAGCATTGCGGGTATCGATCTCCCGGCTCCGCCGACTCCTGGGCAGCGACGCAATCACTACGGCCCCGACCGGCTACCGTCTCGAGGTCGACACCGACGCGGAGCTCACGGTGGCAGCCCTGCGCGATGCGAACGGACACCTGGCTTCGTTGGACGCTGCCCTCGCCGAGTGGCTTGGCGAGCCGTTCGCCGAGTTCGCCGACGAACCGTGGGCAGCGCCGGAAGCGGCGCGGCTCGGCGAGTTGCACGCCGTCGCCATCGAGGACCGCTCCGAGGCCCTCCTCGAGGCCGGACGATCCGGCGAGGCGGTGGCGGCCATGCGCGCTCACATCGGCGCACACCCGTGGCGCGACCGACCCCGCGGCCTGCTCTTGCGGGCGCTCGCCGCAGACGGGCGGACCCGCGAAGCGTTGCAGTCGTACCAGGAATACCGCACCATGCTGGTCGACGAGAGCGGCCTCGAACCGTCGCTCGAGCTGCAGCTGATCGAGCACCGGGTCGCCGGCGGATGGGATGGCCGGAACACCGACGCAACGCTGACCGTTCGTGACGGTATTCGGCAGCGCCCGACCTCCCCGACGCTGATCGGGCGCGAAGCGGAACTCGCTGCCCTCCAGGAAGCGTTCGCTGCTGTGACCGCCGGGCACCGGCTCGGCGCGGTCATCGTCGTCGGTGACGCCGGCATCGGCAAGACCTCACTGCTGGAGGCCTTCGCCCACGACGCCAGCTCGGGAACTCTCGTGGTGCTCGGCCGTTGCGACGAGGCGGTGAGCGTCCCGCTGCAGCCCTTTCGCACCGTGGTGGAGCAGCTGGTCGATTTGGCCGATGATGCACTGGTCGCCGCACATGCCGACCGGCACGACGGCATCCTCGGGCTCCTCGCACCGGCCTTCGTCCACCGAGTGGGCCCGCACGCCTCGTACGGCGCCGACGAGGCGACGGACCGGTTTCTCCTGTTCGAGGCCATCACCGACATCATCCGTCGGTCGTCGGAACGGCAGCCGCTCGTGCTGCTGCTCGACGACCTGCACTGGGCCGAGCCAACCGCGCTGCACATGGTCCGGCATCTGGTGAGGTCGGCACCAGATGCTGAGGTCCTCGTTGTCGTCAGCAGCAGACCGGCAAACGATGCCGACTCCACCGAGCTCCGATCGGCGCTCGCCGATCTCGCCCGTGCCCCGACGATGCGCATCGACCTGGACGGTCTGGGTCGCTCCGCGCTCGACCAACTCGTCCGGACCATGACCGGCTCCTCCGACCCGTCGGACGGCGGCCCCGCAGTCGATCACGCCGTCATCGACCTTCTCGAGGGCGAGACGGCGGGCAATTCGCTGTTCGCCACCCACCTCGTCCGGCACTGGATCCACACTGGCCGGATCGACGCCACGGACACCCTGGTTCAGCTCGCTGATCGGGACGCAGCCACGGCACCGCTCCCACCCACCTTGCGGGACATCGTGTGGGCCCGACTGCGGTCGCTCGGGCCCGAGGCACCGGAGGTTCTCTCTGCGGCGACGGTGCTGGGCAACGACATCACCGAGTCGTCGCTCACCGAACTCGCCGACGTGAGCGCAGACGTCGTCGCCTCGGTGCTCGACAAAGCGGCACGTGCCGGCATCGTCAGCGACGTGCCGGGTCGATCCGGATCGGTGCGATTCACGCACGCACTGGTCGCGAGTGCCATCGAGGCCGATCTGTCGTCGTTGCGGCGGTGCCGGTTGCACGAGCGAGCCGCCCGCGCGCTCGAACTCCGAAGCGACCGATCCGTGCGGACCCTCACACGCATCGCCCACCACTGGGAGCTCGCCGCGTCGCCGGCGGAGGCGCTGCGGGCTGCGCTCGACGCGGGCGACGCGGCACTCGCCTCGCTCGCCGCCGACGAGGCCGTCGAGTGGTACCGACGAGCGATGGCCCACACCGAGGACGCTGGAATCAACGATGCCCGGCGGGCTGCGGTCCTCGTGCAGCTCGGCCGAGCACTGCTGCGTACTGGTGATGCGGATGCGCTCCCGGCACTCGTCGAAGCCGCCCAGCTTGCTCGTCGTCACGGAGCGAACGACACGCTGGTACAGGCGGCGCTGTCCACCCGACGGGGCTTTGTCCGGGTGGGTGACTTCGCGCCCACGCAGCGCCGGCTGGTCGAAGAAGCCCTCGCAGTGGCGCCGGCCGACGACATCGCCGCGCGAGCGCAACTCCTTGCCATGCTCGGAGCAGCGCTGACCGGATCTCCCGATTCGGCACGGCGCGAGGCCGCCGCCACCGAGGCCCTCGCGCTCGCGGATGCATCGGACGACCCCCAGCTCATCGCGCGGCTCGCGCCCGACATACTCTGCGCGCTGTGGACGCCGATGACGGCCGAGCTTCGTGCAGAGATCTCGAACCGGGCCGTGAGCGCCGCCATCGCAAGCGGCGACCCGTACCTGCGCTTCGTCGTGAACGTCACGGCGTTCAACACGGCAGTGAGCCTCGGGGATGCCGCGCGGGCAGCCGTGGCTCTGGCCGCGATGCGGCAGGTGCTGGAGAGCCACAGCGAGCCGAGGATGCGTTGGAGCCTCAGCGTCGTCGAGACCTTCGTCGCCACGATGGCTGGTCGGTTCGAAGAGGCGCAACGGCTCGCCGATGCGAGCGTCGAGCTGGGTATGTCGCTCGGCGAGCCCGATGCGTTCAGCGTTTTCGCCAGCCAGTACTTCGTGGTCGGCACGTTCGCCGGCCGCTACGCGCAGATGCTGCCGGTGGTCGACCAGGTGCTGGCCGGCGGCGATGCCGCGATGCCGTTCCGACTCGCCCATGCCATCGCCTGTGCCGTCTCAGGACGACGCGATGAGGCCACGGCGGTGTTGGAAGCCGGACAGGCGAGCGGCTTCGCACGCGTCACCCAGGACCTGTTCTGGCTCACGACGATCGTCGGCTACGCCGTCCTCGCGATCGAGCTCGACGACCGAGCCGCTGCAGCCGAGCTACTACCGCTGCTCGAACCGTACGCCTCACAGGTGGCGTTCAACGGCGCGACCAGCCAGGGACCGGTCGCCGCCTATCTGGGCCGGCTCGCATCAA
>JAYTSB010000435.1:0-5360 GCA_043745825.1 Actinomycetota bacterium
TGCTCGCCGTAACGCTGCTCTCCGTGATGCTGCTCGCCGTAACGCTGCTCGCCGAGGCCGCGCAGCACGCCGCGCACGCCGGCGAAGCGATTGGTGACGCCGAGCATCACCAGCGCGATGAGCCAGCCGGCGACCGCATCGAGCACGTAGTGGTTGCCGGTGACCACGACACAGAAAAAGATGACCGCTGTGTGCAGGGGCCCGACGAAGCGCCAGCGGCGACCCTTGGCCCACTGCCACCACACCACGCCCACCCACAGGGCGAAACCGCAATGCAGGCTGGGCATGGCTGCGAACTGGTTGGTGAACGCGTTCAGCGCCACCGGCTGGGGTGACCACGGGCCACGGACCGTGACGAGCGTGTCGACGATGCCGGTGGGACGAATCCCACGGTGCATCTGCAGGATCCGGCCGCCCCACGGTGCGCCACCATCGAGCAAACGGGGCGGCATCAGCGGATAGAGCCGGAACAGCAGCAGGCCGATGGGCAGCTGCAGCAGCAGCGCCGCGACCCAGCGCTTGGCCTGGCCCCACGGCGCCTTCAGCAGCACGGCGACGACGAAGCCGAGGGTGACGATCTGGTGAGCCCACGAGTAGTAGCCGTTGGCAAAGCCGATGATGAGGCGGTGTGACAGGAAGATGTCCTGCAGGCCGCGCTCGAAGTCGATCCACAGTGCGTGCTCCACCTTCAGCACGGTCAGTGCATGCCGGAACGGTTGCACGGGGAGCCCCTGGGAGAACACGTCGCTGCCGGCGCCGACGCGCAGTCGGCGGTAGAAGCTGTAGACCGCGATGACGGCCACCAACGCGCCGAGACGACACGCAAGGGAAACCCGCCGCACCCCCTGGGGTGCGGACGGCTCGAGGACCTCTGGTTCCAGGTCGAGGTCGGGGTTGCCGGTCAGCAGTGAGATGGTCATGAGGTTATGAGCGGTGTGAGGCAGTGACTACCTCATTTCCCTGCCGACAGGTATCGTCAGACCCGTTATGACTCTTGAGTCGATCCGTCAGCCGGCTGACCTCCGCACCCTCTCGTATCCCGAGCTCGACGATCTGGCTGGCGAGATCCGCGACTTCGTCGTGCGCGCCGTCGCTGACACGGGCGGGCACCTCGGTTCGAACCTCGGTGCGGTGGAACTGACGCTTGCGCTGCACCGGGTCTTCGAGTCTCCGCGGGACGCGATCCTGTGGGACACCGGGCACCAGGCCTACATCCACAAGATCGTCACCGGCCGACAGCAGGGGTTCGAGCAGCTGCGCCAGGCCAACGGTCTGTCGGGGTATCCCAGCCGGGAGGAAAGCCCGCACGATTTCGTGGAGAACAGCCACGCCAGCACCATCCTGTCCTACGCCTACGGACTCGCCGCAGCGCGCGATGCGGGCACCGACGGGGATCGGCGCCACATCGTCGCGGTGATCGGCGACGGGTCGATGACCGGCGGTATGGCCTACGAGGCGCTGAACAACCTCGGCCACAGCAAGCGGCGGGTCATCGTCGTCGTCAACGACAACGGCCGCAGCTACGCCCCCACGATCTCCAATCTCACCACCGCACATACTCCGCCACAGCCGCTGCCTGCGCCCGCCGAAATCGAGGACGCAAGCTCGCTGCCCGGGCGCATCACCGGCAAGCTGAGCCACGGCCTGACCAACATCCGCCTCAACCCCACGTACGTACGCCGTCAGCGCAAGATCGAGCGGTTCCTTCGCGACCTGCCCGTGGTGGGCCCCCAAGCCGAAAAGGGCATGGAGGCGTTCAAGGCCGCCGTGCGCGAATTCTTGCAGCCCCCCTCGTTCTTCGAGGCACTCGGCGTGCGCTACGTCGGCCCGGTCGACGGTCACAACATCGCGGAGTTGGAGATCGCCCTCCGCAACGCGATCGAGCTGTCGGCCGAGGGCCCGATCTGCGTACACGTGATGACCCAGAAGGGTCGCGGTTACTCCCCCGCCGAGGACGACGACGAGAAGCACCTGCACGACACACCGGTCTTCGATCCCGCAGTGGGACCGCCGAAGGCGCTGCCCACCGGCTACACCCAGGGCTTCGCCGAGGCGATCATCAAGGAGGCCGAACTGGATTCGCGCATCGTCGCGATCACTGCGGCGATGCCCGGCCCCACAGGACTGATCCCGTTCGAGACCCGCTACCCGGATCGCTTCTTCGACGTCGGCATCGCCGAGCAGCACGCTGTCACCGGCGCGGCCGGCATGGCCATGGGCGGCCTGCGCCCCATCGTTGCGCTGTACTCCACCTTCCTCTCTCGCGCGTGGGACCAGGTGGTCTACGACGTCGCCCTGCATCGCCTGCCGGTGATCTTCTGCCTCGACCGAGCTGGCGTCACCGGCGACGACGGTCCCAGCCATCACGGCGTGTACGACATGGCCCTGTTGTCCAAAGTGCCGGGCATGCGCGTGCTCGCCCCCTCCAGCGTGCAGGACCTGCAGGTCATGCTGCACGATGCCATGTCACTGGCCAACGACGGCCCGGTGATGATCCGTTACCCGAAGGGCACAGCCCGCCAAGTGGGCGAGCACGAGGTCGGTGTGGGGTTGCTGGCCAGGTGCATGCGCCAGGCCGCTGTTCCGGCGACGTCGGTGTGCATCCTCGCCATCGGCAAGCTCGTGGCTTCGGCGGAACGCGCTACCACCGCCCTCGCCGAGTCCGGCATCGACGTCACCCTCTGGGATGTGCGCAGTTGTGCCCCGCTGGACCCGGCGATGATCGCCGACGCCGCCCGCCATCACGCCGTTGTCACCATCGAGGACGGGATTCGCGACGGTGGCATCGGCATGACCATCGCCGATCAGGTGCACGAGATCGACCCCGTCGTGCAGGTCGGGGTCCTGGGCGTGCCCACCCGGTTCATCCCCCAGGGCAAGGCCGACCGCATCCTCGCCCAGTTCGGCCTCGATCCTGCTGGCATCGAGAGCACCGTGCGCACGCTCGTTCCGTGATCGCCTCATGATCGCCTCGTCCACCGATTCCAGCGATCTCGCTGTGGAGCTGGCCCTCGCCCTCCGGCTCGCCGACATCGCGGACGCGATCACCTTGCCGGTCTACGAAGACCGTGCGTTCGTGGTCGACCGCAAGCCCGATCGCAGCGAAGTCACCATTGCCGACCGCAACGCCGAAGCTGCACTGCGCGCCCAGGTTGCCACCGAACATCCCGAGCACTGCTTCTTCGGTGAGGAGGCGGGCGTCAGCGGCGAGACCGATTCACCGTGGCGTTGGATCGTCGATCCCATCGACGGCACGAGCAACTTCGTTCGCGGGATACCCGTATGGGCCACCCTGGTGGCGCTGACGCACCGCGAGCGCGGTCCCGTCGTGGGTGTCGTCTCTGCGCCCGCCATGGCCCGGCGCTGGTGGGCGGCCACCGGCCATGGTGCGTTCGTCAACGGTCAGCCGATCCGGGTGAGCAGCATCGATTCGCTGGCCGACGCCCAGGTCTGCGTGACCTACAGCTCTGGCTGGGACGAGATCGGGGGCACCGCTCGCCTCGTCGCGCTGCAGCAGGCCGCGTACCGCGCGCGAGGTTTCGGCGACTTCTGGCAGCACATGCTGGTAGCCGAGGGAGCGATGGAGATCGCGGTCGACGCGATCGGCGTTCAGCCCTACGACCTCGCCGCACCGCAGGTGGTGGTGGAGCAGGCCGGCGGCACGTGGACGGACCGGCTCGGCGAGCGGACCTTCGAGCACGACTCGGCCGTCAGCAGCAACGGCCTCCTGCACGACACCGCGCTGCGGCACCTCAACAGCTGAGCCGGTCTCAGCTGGACGCTGCGTGGAGGGCTTCCAACACCCGGGCGAGGCGCACGCTCTCGGTGCGACCGAACACCGCCTCGGCGCGGCCCGCCACCACGTCGGCGAACTGATCCACCATCCCGATGAACGCGCTTGCTCCCGCCACCTCCAGCGTCTCCACCGTGCCGTCACGGCGCTGCACCAGGATCTGCGAGGGTCCCGTGGGACCCGGGGCGTGATCACCGGGCAGGGTGATGACGCCAGTGGTACCGCTCACCTCCAACAGCTTGCGTTGGGGCGCCTCGAAGCTCACGTCGAAGCTGCTGCCGGCACCGTGGCCCCAATCGACGAAGCCGGTCATGGCCACGTCCACGGCGAGATGGTTGCGCACCGCCGTGGCGGCGACGCGTTGGTGGTCGCGGCCGGTCATCAACATCGGCGGGGCGATGCAGTAGATGCCGACGTCGAACAGTGCGCCGGCACCACGCTCGTCGAAACGATGGTTCGTGGGATCGTTGGCCGGATAGGTGAACACGCTGCGCACCGAGCGCAGCTCGCCGATGGCGCCGCCGGCCACCAAGTGCAGCACTCCCTGCGCCCGCGGATGGTGCGGCCACATGTACGCCTCCATCAGCACCCGGCCGGCGCGATCGGCGGCGTCGAAGCACTCGATGGTGTCGGCCACCGACAGGGTCAGTGGCTTCTCGCACAGCACGTGCTTGCCGGCATCGAGCGCGGCCAGGATCCACCGTTTGTGGCTGCTGTTGGGCAGAGGGATGTACAGCGCATCGACGTCGCCACGTTGCAGCAGCGCGGTGTACGGGGCTTCGTCGGCGGAGATCCGACTGGCTTCGGCCACGACCTCGTGGCGCTCCCCGGCCGTGAAGGCCGGCAGCAGTGCATTCCGATAGATCTTCGACGTGGCACCTACCACGCCCCAACGCAGTGCTGTCATACCAAGGAGGGCAGTCATACAGGACGGTGTAGCACGTCTCTCGATCGATGTGCTCAACGGCCGATCTGCTCAACTGATGCCATGACCGACCTCGTCATTCGCAACGCCCGCCTGATCGACGGTTCCGGCGCTCCGGAGCGCATGGCGGACGTGTCCGTTGCCGACGGTGTGATCACAGCCGTCGATGCAGCGGGCGCGGCGCCCACGGCCAACGCCAACCGGCGCATTGACGCCGATGGACTCCTGCTCACGCCCGGCTGGGTCGATGTGCACACGCACTACGACGCCCAGGTGAGCTGGGATCCCTGGCTGACGCCATCGTCGTGGCACGGTGTGACCACCGTGGTGATGGGCAACTGCGGCGTCGGCTTCGCGCCAGCTGCCCCGGACCGCCACGAGTGGCTGATCGAGCTGATGGAGGGCGTCGAGGACATTCCCGGGTCGGCGATGACCGAGGGCATCTCCTGGGACTGGTCCACGTTCCCCGAGTACCTCGACGCGATCGGCGCGCAGCCCCATGTGCTGGACATCGGTACGCAGATCGCCCACGGGCCGCTGCGCACCTTCGTGATGGGCGAACGAGGCGCCTCCAACGAGGCGGCAGCTCCCGCCGACATCGAGGCGATGGCAGCGCTCGTGGAACAGGCTTTGCACGCCGGG
>JAYTSB010000436.1:0-1705 GCA_043745825.1 Actinomycetota bacterium
GGGCCGCACGTACGGGCGCAGCATCTCCGCGGCGATCGCGCCGTGGTTGGGCACGCTCACGGCCTTGCCGATGTCATGGCACAACGAGGCCACGACCACCTCGGTGTCGGCACCGGCCTTCTCGGCCAGGGTGGCGGTCTGCAGGCAGTGGGTCAGCTGATCGGTGGCGAAGCCGTCAGTGATCGACGAGAGCGAGCGGAGCATGGCGAGGATCGAATCGGCCACGCGCGGCTGGTGCTCGTTGGTCTGACGACCGATCTCGGCCCATTCCTCGGCGGTGGATGCGTCCATCCGGGTGAAGGTTGCGTTCGACATGCACGCAGTCTCTCACGCCGGTTGCCGTTGCGCAGCGGCGCGCTCAGTCGCCGTGGGGCACGACCGCAACGGTGCGCGTCGTGGAGTAGAAGTCGATGCCTGCTGTGCCCTGCTCGCGTTGGCCGTACGAGGAGTCCTTGTCGCCGCCGAACGGTGCGTAGAAGTCCACGCCGCTCGTGGGCGCGTTGACCTTCACCAGGCCGGTGTGCAGCCGCTGCGCACAGGCGAGCACACGGTCGAGGTCGCGGCCGTGCACCGAGCTGACCAACCCGTACCGCACGCTGTTGGCGAGCACGATGGCATCATCCACGCTGGCCGCTCGCTGCACGATCGCCAACGGACCGAACACCTCCTCGCACGTGAGCGGGTGTCCGTCGGGCACATCCGTGAGCAGCGTCGGGTTGACGTACCAGCCGGGCCCGGGCGGCGTGTCGGCAACCCCGCCACCGGCAAGCACCCTGGCCCCGGAAGCCGTTGCGCCGCGGATCGCTGCGAGCACCCGTTCCCGAGCCGCCTCGCTGATGACCGGGCCGACGACGTGCCCCGCCTCAGCCGGATCGCGCGGTCCCATCGCCCGTACAGCTGCGGCGAGCGCCTCGGTCACGTCCGGCCGATCGCCGACCACGATGATGCGTCGTGTAGCGGTGCACTTCTGACCGGCGTACCCCATTGCCGCACCGCTGACCATCGCGGCCACCCGGGCCGGATCTGCGTCGGGCAACACGATCGCCGCGTTCTGTCCACCCATCTCGGCCTGAACGGGCGACCCAGCGGTGGCGGCGTCGACCACGACGCGACGCCCCACCGTGGACGAGCCGGTGAATGAAACGACGTCGGCGTGTGCAACCACCGCAGCGCCCGTCTCACCCTCGCCGTGAACCACGGTAAAAAGGCCGTCGGGCAGCAGCGGTGCCAGCAATTCTGCGAGCAGATCAGCACCTGCCATTGCGTCCGGTGACGGCTTGAGCAGCACGGCGTTACCTGCGGCCAACGCCGGGGCCGCTTTCCACATCGGGATCGCCAGCGGAAAGTTCCAGGGCGTGATCAATCCAGCCACGCCGTGGGGATGTCGTTGGCTGAACAGCAGCCCGCCCAGCGATGGCGGGTGTGTGACGCCGTCAGCGGCGAAGCACAGCTGCGCGTAGTAGCGCAGGATCGCGATGGTTCGACCAACCTCGCCACGCGCTTCGGCCAACGGCTTGCCGACCTCGGTCACCACCAGCGTGGTGGCTCTGTCGGCCATGGCCTCCAGCGCCGACGCGGCACCGTGCAGCGCCGCGGCCCGCGCAGCCGCACCCAGCGTCCACCACTGCTGCTGCGCGGTGCGAGCGCGCTCGGCCGCCGCAGCGACGTCGGTGGACGATGTGGGGGCGTGCTCAGCCAGAACGAC
>JAYTSB010000437.1:0-2967 GCA_043745825.1 Actinomycetota bacterium
TCCCGGTATGTCCACGGAGATGCGCGGCGGGGCCTCGCTGCGCGACGCACGCGATCTGCGCATCGAAGACCTGCTCGGTCGCGAGGAGATTGCCACCGACCTCGAGGCAGTCACCATTATGCTCAACGGCCGCTGCGTGCTGATCACCGGCGCCGGCGGCTCCATCGGCGGCGAGATCGCCCGCCAGGTGGCCGCGTGCAACCCGCTGAAACTGATCCTGCTGGACCACGACGAGAC
Source organism: Actinomycetota bacterium (assembly GCA_043745825.1). GTDB lineage: Bacteria > Actinomycetota > Acidimicrobiia > Acidimicrobiales > Ilumatobacteraceae > WLMZ01. The sequence continues at coordinate 238 of JAYTSB010000437.1, forward strand.
CCACCTGCACGACACCGCTGCCAGCCTCGACGGTCCCATCGTGGAGGTGCTGGCCGACATCCGCAACCGGCGCCAGATGCAGATGATCTTCAACACCCACCGGCCCAGCGTGGTGTTTCACGCCGCCGCGCACAAGCACGTGCCGCTGCTCGAAGCCCACCCCTGCGAAGCGGTGAGCACCAACGTGGTAGGCACCTCCAACGTGCTCGACAGCGCGCTCGCGGTGGGTGTCGAGCGACTGGTCATGATCTCCACCGACAAGGCTGTCTACCCGTCGTCGGTCATGGGAGCCTCGAAGCGGGTGTGCGAGCAACTCGTCATCAACCGTGCACCGCGCAACGCGGCGTATTGCGCGGTGCGTTTCGGCAACGTGCTCGGCAGTCGCGGCAGCGTCGTACCCACCTTCATGCGCCAGATCGAGGCCGGCGGCCCCGTCACCGTCACCGACGAGCGGATGACCCGCTTCTTCATGACCATCCAGGAGGCCGTGCACTTGGTGTTGCAGGCCGGCTCGATGGCAGACCCGTCGAAGGGCGGTGAGGTGTTCATGCTCGACATGGGCGAGGCCGTTTCCATTCTTGATCTCGCCACGCGCATGATCCGTCTCTCCGGCCGCACGCCCGGCGCCGACATCGAGATCCGCATCACCGGCACCCGGCCCGGAGAGAAACTCGTCGAAGAGCTGACCGCGCTCGACGAGACCGAGCACCCGACCGTGCACCCGTCCGTCCGCCGGGTGTCGACGATTGCCATCGAGGCCGATGTGCTGGAGCAGGGCGTGCTGATGCTGGGCCACCACGCCCACGAGCTGAACGATGCCCGCTGCGGTGAGTTGCTCCACCGACTCACCAAGGTCGACCGCCCATCGAGGTCGTCGCCCGCACCGACCGTCTAGCCTCTGCCCCTATGCGCGTAGTGGTTACCGGCGGGGCCGGCTTCATCGGGGCCAATCTCTGCCGTCAACTGCTGGTCACGCCCGGTGTCGACGAGGTGGTCGTGCTCGACGACCTCGTCACCGGTAGCGCAGCCAACATCGCCGGCGTGCCCGTGCGCTTCATCGAGGGCAGCATCCTCGACGACGGGGCGCTCGACGCCGCATTCGCCGGGGCAGCGGCAGTGGTGCACCTCGCGGCACTGGGCAGCGTGCCGCGCAGCGTCGCCGACCCCATGGCCAGCCACCTGAACAACGCCACCGGCACTGCCATGGTGCTGGAAGCGGCCCGCCGGCACGGCAACCTACACACCATCGTCGCCAGCAGCAGCAGCGTGTACGGCAGCAACCCGGTGCTGCCCAAGCACGAAGACCTGGCCACCAGGCCGATGTCGCCATACGCGGCCACCAAGCTGGCCACCGAGTCGTACACGCTCGCATGGGCCAACTCGTACGGCCTGCCCGCGTTGGCCTTCCGGTTCTTCAACGTGTTCGGGCCGCTGCAACCGGCCGGTCATGCCTACGCCGCGGTCATTCCCGCGTTCGTCGACGACGCCCTTGCCGGCCGGCCACTCACCGTGCACGGCGACGGCGAGCAGAGCCGCGACTTCACCTACGTCGGCACGGTCACTGCCACCCTCGCCGCCGCCGTGGCGAGAAGGGTCACCAGCGATGTTCCCGTCAACCTCGCCTTCGGTTCCCGGGTGCGCCTGCTCGACGTCATCGCCCTCATCGAGACCGAGCTGGGGCACCCCGTGGAACGCCGGCACGTGGAACGCCGGACGGGCGATGTGCCGCACAGCCAGGCCGACTGCTCGCGCCTGCTCGCCCTGATCCCAGATGTGCAGCCGGTGCCGTTCGACGACGGCTTGAGGGCGACCATCGAATGGATGCGTTCAGCGCGTGCGGTCGATGCGAGCGTGCCGTCCACCGACCCGAGCTGAGTAGATCCGATGGGTACCAACCGCCGCAACACGATCACCCGTAGCGACTCGATGCTCGTCTTCGCCGTCGCCGCACTTGCCGGTGTGGGTGCTGCACTCGCCGGCTGCCGGCCCACGGGCGCCCCGGTCGCCGATGCCCTACTGAGCTTCGCAGCGGCTGCATTCGTGGCCTGGTTTGGTGCCACTGCGCCGTGGTGGGCGTTACTCGCCGCTGCCGGTGTGGCGGCGATGGCCGCGTCGATCGGCCCCGTGTGGCTGATCGTGCTCGCCTGGGCGTCGATGGCGGCCGCAATGTGGATCGGTGCCAACAAGGCCAACCACCCCGGCCTGCGCGCCGGCATCGCCGGGGTCACTGTGCAGGTCGCCTTTCGCCTCCAACTCGATCAGTTCTTCTTCGCCTCCGGCCTCGTCGCGATCGCGATTGTCGGCCTGCTGGTCACCACCGGCACCATGCGCCGCCAGCGTTACGTGCGCCGACGCATCATCTGGACCGGCCTGGCTGTGGTCGTGCTTGCCGGCCTGGCCGGCGCCGGGATGGCTGTCGGCGGCGCGTCTGCACGTTCCGACGCCAGCACCGGTTATCAGCTACTGCTCGACGGCCTGGACGACATGGATGGTGGCGACACCGTTGGCGCCGCCGAAAGCCTGCGCGCCGCCGCGGTCAGCCTGCGTGCTGCGCACGAGAATCTCGATGCCGTCTACACTCAGCCGGCGCGGCTGGTACCCGTCATCGCCCAGAACCGTACCGCTGCCACCGACGTCATCGGCCGCGTCGCCGACGCCGCCGAAGCAGCGGCGGCCACGCTCGACCTGGTCGACCTGCGGCAGCTGACCATCGTCGACGGACGTATCGAC
>JAYTSB010000438.1:0-7479 GCA_043745825.1 Actinomycetota bacterium
GGGCTCACGTGTGCTCCCCGGGATCCCGATCGGTCACCGTGACTGCATCCAGGTGAAGTCCGCGGAGCAGCGCAACGACGACGCAGCATCCACCCACGACCGTGGGTACCCACTCGAGCGGGAGGCCCGGGTTATGGCGGCGCTCGTCGTGGGTCTCGGTGGCCAGGGTGCGGAATACGTCTTCAGCGGCGTCGCGGGTGAGGACGAACTCGTCGCTTTCGATTGGGTGACCGACCTCCACTGCGGCGATGACCATCGCCACGGGCCCACTGATCCGCACGGTGGTGGCGTCCCGGAGCGCATTCAACTCGCGCTTGGCGTCCTCGAGGTGATCGAGCATCTCACCAATTGCATTCGTGAGCTGCTCGGGTAGCGGCGGGTCGTTGCTGAGGTGGCGCCGTTGGACGTCCGCAACGCCGATCGGGAGCGCGATCGAGGACGCATCGATGCCCTCGCTGGACAACGTGATCACGATGCGATCATCGCCGATCGCGACGTGAGCGCTGCTTGTTGCCGTCATCGCATCACCGCGGCGATCCGCTGGTCCACCCAACGGCCTACCGGATCGTCGCCACCGGCGAGGAAGTAGCCGTAGTGGGCGTGCAGGCACTTCACCCCGACGCGCGTCCCGCCCACTCCGCCCGATGGCCGGGGTCCGGTGTAGCCGGTCGGTAGGCAGGCATCACGCTCGGTCGCGTAGCGGGCGTGGGTTGCGGCGATCTCGTCCGAGTCGATGTCCGCCTCGGCCTGATTCACGCCGCCGGCAGCCTCCAGCCGGCCGATCGCCGCCACGATCGACTTGCCGATCAGCCAGTACCTGGTGGGCATCGGCGTGCCGTCGTCGAGCAACGGGTCGTTGCGCAACACCACCGGGTCGCCGACGTCGTCGCGCACGACGACCTCGAAGCGGCCCTGGGGTTCGCGACCGAGCAGCTCGCGCACGCGCTCGATGTCGCGGGAGCGTCGTTCGGCATCGTTCATCGCAGCACCGTGATCGCCGTCGGCAGGGCTTGGACGGCGGTTACTTCCTGCGACGGCTGAGCGCAAGGAGCAGGATCACTACCGCACCGACGAGCGGCCCGAGCCGCTTCAGCATGGCGCTGCCGCCGAGGCTGAATGCATCGATCGGCTCAGCGGCGGGCCCGTTGATCACTCGCTTGGTCGAGGGGGTGGGAGTGCCTGTGTCCGTGCCTGTGTCCGTGCCTGTGTCCGTGCCCGCGTCAGCGACGGTCCCCTTGGCCGTGTCACCAGCCGCGTCTGCAGTGTCTGCCGTGTCTGCCGCGTCCGACGTGTCGGTTGTGTCGGTCGTTGTGTCAGTCGTTGTGTCAGTCGTTGTCTCAGCCGTTGTCTCAGTCGTTGTCTCGGTGGCGTGGTCGGGGGCGGCCTGCGCTGCGGCGGCTGCAGCAGCCATGTCTTCGCCGTCCTTGACGAGCATCGCGTCGAGGTTCTTGGAGAACTGCTGCATCAGCTTGGAGCTGATGTCGGCGAGGGCCCCCCGGCCGAACTGGGCGACCTTGCCGGTCATATTGAGATCGGTGTGCACCACGCACTTGGCGCTGGTGGGGGACAGCTCCTGCAGCGAGGCGGTGATGAGTGCCGACGCGTTGCCGTTGCCCTTGGTGTCGCGGCCCTCGCCCTTCAGCACGGCACGGTGGTTGGCGTCGTCGCGCTCGACGAAGTGGGCCTCGCCCTTCAACGCAGCACTGATCGGGCCAACTTTCACCTTGACCACGCCCCGGTAGATCTCGCCCTCGATCTCTTGCAGTTGTGCGCCCGGCAGACACGGGGCAATGCGCTCGACGTCCGTCAGCACCGCCCAGGCCTGGTCGATGGGTCGGTTGACGGTGAATTCGTTGACGAGTTCCATTGCTGGAGATCCTCCATCGTGTCGATGTCTGCGGGCGAGCCGTCACAGGCTACGTCCACGACCAGTTCCGGGCGCAATGCGATCAGACTACGTGCTCCGTGGTCGCCGACGCTCGGGAGAAGGGGCCAGATCCTGCGGTCGAGCAGCACCGGGTTGCCGCGTACACCGTCGTAGGTGGCCACGGCGATGTCCGCCGGAGCCTCCGCGACGCGACGCCACGCTGTGGGGGTGATGAACGGCTGATCGCCGAGACCGACGACGGCAGCCGAGGCTTCCAGCGTCCGGGCGGCGGCCAGGCCGCACTGCAGGGACGTGGCCTGGCCGTCGGACCAGTGCGGGTTGTGGGCACGAATCACCGTGTCGGGGAGGTCGAGTTCAACGGCTCCGGTGACGACCACCAGGTGGGCGAGACCGGCGCCCAACACCGCCTCGACGGCCCACTGGTACACCGGTTTGCCGCGGAGCATGGCGGTGAGCTTGTGCGTTGGAGCACCCGGTGCGGCCGGGACAGCAGCCGGAGATGCGTGGAATCGGCTGCCGGAACCGGCCGCGAGCAGGATCGCGCACGATTTCTTTTCGATTTTTCGGGCGCTCGACATGAACCCATCGTGCCTGGTGACGTGGTACTTACCCGTCTGGTCGGCGGATGAAACATGACGATCTGATGACGGACCACTTGGATGTTGCAATTTGATGTCGTTACGATGTCTTCCTGTGACGAGATGGGGGTCGAAAGGCGCTCGGTTCGTCACATGATCGTGGCGCTCTCGTTTGGCGCAACGTGACCTGAGCGGGCACTCGCTCACGCCACGCCTTCCTCGTCCCTGTGTGGATGAATCCGGGAAGCGTCAAACGAAGGGACAGCCAACATGGCTCATCGCTCTGCGTCGGGACACCATCGCACACGGACCACACATGCACGGACCACACGGACACGGCTCGGAATCGCCGCCCTCGCGGCGGCCACGTGCTTGGGCGCGACTGCCGGATCGTTCACCGCCGCCGACGCGGCAAGCGGTGCAGGCCCCGCCGCCCCGGCGGTGTCTGCTCACGCTTCGCGGATTCGGGCCAACGATCCAGTCGCCGCCCTGGCAGTGGAGGCCGTTGCCGATCTGCAGGCTGCGCTCGCAGGACCGGAGAGCACCACGGCGTCGCTCGCCGACTACCAGGCGCTGCGTACCCAGATCGCCACGGAATTGGCCAACCGCCTCGCCATCGACCCGGCGCGCATGATTGCCGCCTGGCAGAACGCCGACCTAGCCCACCAGCTCGCCCTCATGGCCGCGTTCACGCAGCTCGGTGTGCCCTACCGGCGCAACACCAGCAGTGCCGGCGAGGGTTTCGACTGTTCCGGGATCACCACGTACGCGTGGGGTGTGGCGGGCAAGACGCTGACCCGCCAGTCGGGCATCCAGATCCGCAACGCCGCAGCGCGCACCGCTGACACGGCGATGGCGGGCGACCTCGCCTACTACCCGGGGCACGTGATGCTCTGGCTCGGCGTCGACAACGCCATCCTCCACGCGCCATACACCGGTCGAAACGTCGAGGTCGACACCACCGCCCGTCGTCGCAGCGTGCGCTACGGCAACCCGATCGGCTGAGTTCAGCTGTGTCCGGTCAGCTGTGAATGGCGCCGGAACCGTCGCGTAGCGACGGGGTCACCCGGCCGGTGCGCCGGGCGATGATCTCGGCGCAGATCGAGATAGCTGTCTCCTCCGGGGTGCGTGCCCCGATGTCGAGACCGACCGGTGACATGAGGCGACCGATCTGGGCCGGGTCGGTGAGCCCGGCCTCGGTGAGCCGTTCCATCCGCCTGTGGTGGGTCTTGCGACTGCCCATCACCCCGATGTAGCCGACCCGGGTGCCGATCGCGCCCATCACCGCCGGCACGTCGAACTTGGCGTCATGGGTGAGCACGCACACCGCATCGCGCGGCCCGAGTTCGGTCCCGCGCTCGGTGAACAGCGGACCCGGCCACGACACCAGCACCTCGTCGGCCATCGGGAACCGGCGGCGAGTGGCGAACACCTCACGGGCGTCGCACACCGTGACTCGGTAGCCGAGCACCTTGGCCACCTTGGCAAGCGAGGCCGTGAAGTCGACGGCGCCGAAGATCCACATCTGTGGCGGCGGCGAGAAGCTCTCCACGAACACGGTGACGGTGTCCGTGTCGATCAGGTCCTCCGGGGTGGTCTGCCCTTGCCGCCCGTAGTGACGCACGCCAGTGGTGGCAGCCTCCAGTTCCGCCAACGCATCGCGGGCGACGATGCGGTCGAGTTCCGGGTCGCCGAGCGAGCCCTGCGCTGCCTGGCCCGGCACGATCAACAGCTTCGCACCGATGTGTGGACCATCGATCACGGTGACCAGCCCCACCGGCTCGTCACCGCGGATCCGGTCGCGGAGCTGCTCGTACAGGCTGCTCATCGACGAGGCTGCCTCACCACGCGAGCGGCTCGATGAACAGGTGGATGGTGCCGCCACAGGTGAGCCCCACTGCGAAGGCCTCGTCGTCGCTGTAGCCGAAGGTCACCAAACGCGGGTGGTGGTCACCGTGCAGGATGGCAAGTGCCTCGCCGACGACGGCGCCCTCGACGCAGCCACCGCTGACCGAACCGGCCACCTCACCGTCTTCGCTGACGGCCATTGCGGCGCCGGGATCGCGTGGGCCGGAGCCCTCGATGTTGACGACGCGAGCAACAGCAACGCGCCGCCCGTTGGACCGCCACAGTTCGATGTCATCGAGGATCTCACGCACGTCTGCCCCTGTCCGGCTGCGCCGAGATGACCCGGGCCAGCTCCTCCATGGCGGCCACCGAATGACCTTCCACGAAGTGATCAACATACGGCAAGGCGGCGGCCATACCACGCGCCAGCGGAGCGTAGCCGGGGGTGACCTTGAGCGGGTTCACCCAGATCAGGTCGTGGGTGATGCGCTGCAGCCGGCACATCTGGTCGGCCAACAGCTGCGGTTCGCCGCGGTCCCAGCCGTCGCTGAGCACGATCACGATCGCGCCGCGCGCCATACCGCGCACGCCCCACTCGTCGTTGAACCGCCGCAGGCACTCGCCGAGCCGCGTTCCGCCGCTCCAGTCGCTGACCCTGTCGCTGGCCAGGTGCAGCGCTCGGTCCGGATCTCGACTGCTCAGCTCCTTGGTGACGCGAGTGAGGCGGGTGCCCATTGCGAACGCCTCCACACGTTGGCGGCCGGCCACCGCGGCCTGCACGAAGCGCAGCAGTGCTCTGGCGTACGGCTCCATCGAGCCGCTCACGTCGAGCAGCAACACCATCCTTCGTATCCGCTCGCCCGGCTCGCGCCAGTGCCGCTGCATCGGTTCGCCCCCGGCCCGTAGCGAGGCTCGTACGGTGCGGCGCAGATCCGGGTGGTGCTGGCGACGCCGGGCGGGCGTGAGGCGCAGGGACTGTCGCGGTGGTCCGGCGAAGCGCAACTCGGACATCAGGTGCTGGGCAAGGCGTAGCTCGTCGTCGCTGTAGGCCCCGAAATCCTTGTTGCGCAGCACCTCGGTCGCGCTGAATCGGAGCTGGATGCTGGGGTCGTCGTCGGTTTCGGTGGAGTCATCGTCGGAGCCGTCGCCGTACTCGTCGTCCATTGCGATCGTGATGCTCTGGGGCTGCTCAGCGATGTCGACTGCGTCGCCGCCGTCTCGCGCGTCCCAGAAGACCTCAAACGCGCGGTCGAACACGGGCACGTCCTCGGGGCGGCGGACCAAGGTGGACCGTGCCGCCCAGTACACGCCGTCGCGCTGGCGGAGACCGACTGCGGCGAGCGCCTCCGCGAAGGTGAGCACGCAGCCGATGGGCACGCTGAGACCCAACCCGCGCAGCACACGTGCGAATGCAGTGGCCATGACCTCGGAGGGCGTCGTGGGCATCGTGGGCATTTCGGTGTGCACGTTGGCCATCAGGCGTGCAGCAAGCCCCGCTCGAAGGCCTGCTTGACGAGCTCGGCGACACCGTGCTGGTGCACGCGTTCGAGATCTTCTCGGTACTTGAGCACGGCGCCGAGCGTGGCGCTGACCGACGCCTCGGTCAGTTCGGTCAGGCCCAGCCGGCCGAGCGCCGTTGCCCAGTCGATGGTCTCGGCCACGCCGGGGGGCTTGTACAGGTTGAGCGTGCGCATGGTCTCAACAGCGGCGGCCACCTGGCGGGTCAGTGTTTCGGTGACGTGCGGGACGCGCAGGCGCACGATGTCGACCTCGCGCTCGAAGCTGGGGTGCTCGACCCAGTGGTAGAGGCACCGACGCTTGAGCGCGTCGTGCACGTCGCGGGTGCGGTTGCTCGTGAGGATGACGATCGGCGGGCGCTCCGCCCGGAACACGCCCAGCTCGGGCACGGTGATCTGGAAGTCGCTCAGCACCTCGAGCAGGTAGGCCTCGAACTCGTCGTCGGCGCGGTCCACTTCGTCGATCAGCAAGACCGGCGGCGGCCCGACGGTCGGCTCGATGGCGCGCAGCAGCGCTCGCTTGAGCAAGAACCGCTCGTGGTACAGCTGGCCCTCAAGCGCGTCGGTGCCGGCGCCTCGAGCCTCGCCGCTCGCCTCGGCGGCGCGCAGGTGCAGCAGCTGACGGCTGTAGTCCCAGTCGTACACGGCTTGGCTGGCATCGATGCCCTCGTAGCACTGCAGGCGGATGAGCTCACCCCCGGTCCAGCGGCTGAGCACCTTGGCGACCTCGGTCTTGCCCACGCCTGCCTCGCCCTCCAGCAGCAGCGGGCGGCGCAGGGTGAGGGCCAAGAAGATGGTGGTGATCAGACCTTCATCGGCGAGGTAGCTGTTCGCCGCCAGCGCGTCTGACACATCGTTCACGGTGAGGGTCGGCTGCGACATCAGGGTCAGGCTAGAGGCACGGACCTGTACGAGCTGCACCCTGATCGGGCAAGATCACTGGTGTGGCAGCCGCATGGGATCCGACGCAGCGTTCGTGGCACGTGACGATGTGGAGCGCCCAGGCCACGTCGGCGTCGGTGATCATCGTCGACCGCGAACGCCCCAACGAGGCCGTTGCGCTGGTGATGATGCAACGCGACGAGAGCGATGTGTGGCACGCGATCGTCGCCGCCTCGACCGTGGGCGATGCCGATCTCTACGGATTCCGCGTCGACAGCGCGCCGGGCCCGCCGGCGCGCTTCGACCGCTCGAAGCTGCTGCTCGATCCCGAAGCCACGGAGGTGTGGTTCCCGCCCGACCACGACCGCGACGCGGCGCGCATCCCCGGCAACGACACCCTCGGCCGGTCGCCGTTCGGCGTGCTGCCGATGTCCAATCGCCATCCGGTCATGCCGCCCGGACCACGGCACACCACCGACGACCTGGTGATCTACGAGGTCCACGTGCGTGGTTCCACGATGCGCTCCCCACACATCGACCCGAGCCGGCGGGGCACGTTCGCCGGCCTCGCCGACCTCGCACCGCACCTCGCCTCGCTGGGGGTGACCGCAGTCGAGCTGCTTCCCGTGCACCAGTTCGACCCGGACGAGGGCAACTACTGGGGGTACATGCCGCTGGCCTGGAGCGCCCTGCATCACGGCTACACCGTGGATCCAGCGTGCGCTGACGACGAGTTTCGAGCGATGGTGCAGACGCTGCACGACCA
>JAYTSB010000439.1:0-2773 GCA_043745825.1 Actinomycetota bacterium
GCAACCGAAGCGCCCCTGATCCGCTCAGCCCGTGGCGCTGTCGTCCCATGTCCGCCGGCCGCGGACATGCGATGACTGCGTAGGCGGTCGAGGTCGGTCAGTCGTCGAGCTGGTTGGGTATCCGCAGCAGGTCGGCGCTGGCCGCCAGCGCACTGGCCAGACCGGCGGCGCGCTCGACAACGGTGGCCATGTAGTGGCCGGCAACGGTGCTCTTGCTCATCAGCGGCGGATCGCCGAGCGAGCGCAACAGCGCGCCGGGATCGTTCGAGGCGACGACGGGCTCCACGTCCGGCAGCTGCGGCACGGGCCGCCACAGATCGGTGGGCTTGGGCAGGCCGGCCCGCACGGGCCGACGGTTCTGGCCGCCCTGACCGCCCTGACCGCCCTGACCGCCCTGACCGTTGTGGTTGCCCTGGCCGCCCTGACCGTTGTGGTTGCGACGCGCCTGGCTCATGCTTGATCCTCCGTGAGCAAGTCCTCGGTGCGCAGACCCAGCGCCACACGCAGCTGCTGCGCGTCGAGATCGGCGAGCGAGCTGCTCTTGGGCAGCACGAGATCGGCAATGTGGCGCTTGCCGTTCACCACTTCCTCCACCCGCTCGTCCACGGTACCGGGGCACACCAGGCGATGGGAGATGACGGTCTTGGTCTGGCCAATGCGCCAGGCCCGGTCACGAGCCTGGTCTTCCACGGCCGGGTTCCACCAGCGGTCGTAGAGCACGACATGACTGGCCGACGTCAGGTTCAACCCCGTACCGCCGGCCTTCAGCGACAGCACCAGGGCTCCCGGCCCGGTGCCGTCCTGGAAGTCGGTGACCAACTTGTCTCGCGAGCCGCGCGCCAGGCTCCCGTCGTAGCAGGCGATGGGCATCCCGAAGACGGCGCTGAGATGGTCGGCCAGGCGTCGGCCCCATGAGGCGAAGTGGGTGAACACGAGGATGCGCTCGTTGGCCGCGAACACGGACTCGATGATCTCCTCCAACCGCGCCAATTTTCCGGAGCGACCGGCGAGCGGACGGCCGTCATCGGCGTACGCGGCGGGGTGGTTGCATATCTGCTTGAGCGCGGTGATTGCCGCAAGGATGGCGCCCTGCTTCGGGTCGCCACCGATCTCGCCGGCGGTCGAAGCGGCGTTGGCGACCAGGCCGTCGAGCACCGCCTGGTACAGACCGATCTGCTCCGGCGTCATCGAACAGTGATCCAGCTCGTCGATCTTGTCGGGCAGCTCTGCGGCGACCTCGGGTTCCATCTTGGTGCGCCGGAACACAAGGATCCCGTTCAGCGCACGGAGAGCAGCTTCACCCTCGCCGGACATCTGGGAGATGAACGCCGGGCGGGTGCCGACCAGACCCGGGTTGGTGAAGTCGAGGATCGCCCACAGGTCGCCAAGGCCATTCTCCACGGGCGTACCGGTGAGGGCGATACGGCTGCGTGCGCTGACGCGACGGAGTTGCTGGGCGGACTCGTTGGCCGGGTTCTTGATCGCCTGAGCCTCGTCCAGCACCAGACGGTGCCAGGTCATTCCCGCCAGCGTCTCGATGTCGCGAACAGCGGTGCCGTAGGTGGTGATCACCACGTCGATGCCGCTGATCTCGGCTTCGAGCTCGTTCTCGTCAGCACGTGACGCGCCGTGGTGCACCAGCACCTTCAGACCGGGCGCGAATCGGGCGGCCTCACGCGCCCAGTTGCCGACCACCGCCGGCGGTGCGACCACCAGAACCGGGCCGTTGCCAGAGGTGCGGGCAAGATGGGCCAGCACGGTGGGCGTCTTGCCGAGGCCCATGTCCAGCGCGAGGCATCCGCCAAGCTCGGCAGCGTCGAGGAAGCCCAACCACGCAAGCGCCTGGGCCTGGTAGCTGCGCAGCTCGCCGACGAAGCCCTCCGGCCGGGAGACAGGCTCGGTCGACACTTCCTTCGCGCGCTGGAACAGATCGGTGGCCCAACCGCTGCCCTCGATGGAGATCCCACCAGCGAGCGGCGAACCCTCCAGCCCGATTCCGTGGCGCAGGATCTCCGCCCCGGTGAGCTGCTTGGTGCCGGCCCGTTCGGCCAACGCGGCCGCGGCCTCTTTCAGATCCACCCTGTCCAACTCCACCCATTGCCCGTGCGAGCGCACGAGTGGGCGGGCCTCGGTGGCCAGGCGGATGATCTCAGCAGCGGTGAGCTCCACGTCGTCGAACAACACCGACCAGCGCACGTTGGCGAGCTGGTGGGCACCCACCACAGAATCGCCGGCGATGTCGGCGAACAGCCGCAGCGATGGCGTGGGCTTGCGCCGCGACAGCGCCGGCACGCGCACCTCGAAGCCGGCAGCCTCCAGGGTGGCGCCGGTGACGGTCATCAGTTCCCACGCCTCGGACTGGCTGAGCACCACCTGGCCGCGACGCAGCTCGCCGGCGCGGCGCAGCAACGGATAGGCGCGCTCCAGGCGAGCCAGCTCGTCGGCCAGTTGCTTGGTGTCGCGGCTGTCGCCGAGCGCCACCTCGATCGGCAGCGGCTTGCCCTTGGCCCCCGGCCCGAGCACCGAGAGGTGCCAGGCGTTGCCGCCATCAGGCGGCTCCAAGAGCACGATCAGTTCCGGCCGGCTGAACGACGTGACCGTGTTGGTCCAGCCGCCCATTCGTCGGGCGAGATCGCTGGCCGGCACCGTTGGGGCAACGAACGGCGAGCCGTCGAGCCGGGTGGTGACGGTCTCGGCCAGCTGGATCGCGTTGTTGATGCTGGGTGGGGGCGCGGGCAGCTCCAACCGGCCGGCGGCCTCGCCGACGATGGCC
>JAYTSB010000440.1:0-10216 GCA_043745825.1 Actinomycetota bacterium
CGTGGCACGGGGCGTGGTGTTGGGCGACGCTGCAGGCCGAACTGGATCGTCGCGGCATCCCATCGCTGGCCATCGATCTGCCCGGCCACGGTGCGTCGATCGAGCCCCTTGCCGACCTCGTCACTGACGCCTCCGCCGTGTCTGCATTGCTCGCCACGCTCAGTCGTCCAGTCGTGCTCGTCGGTCATTCCTACGGCGGTGCGGTGATCAGCGAGGCCATGGCTGCTACCGGGAACGTGATCCACCTCGTCTTCGTCGCTGCGTACGTGCTTGACGTCGGCGAGTCGGTGATCGGGCTCTCCGGCTCCATGCCGGAAGCGCACACCGCCCTGGGTGCTGCGATGGTGATCGCCGATGGCTTCAGCACCATCGACCCCCAGCACGCCCACGCCGCTCTCTACAACCGTTGCGACCCGATGGTCACCATGGCCAACGTCGCCCGACTCTGCCCGCAGCCCTTCGCCACGTTCACCCAGCCGGCCACCGGCGCGGCGTGGCGGCACATCACCAGCACGTACGTGCGGTGCCTCGACGACCAGGCGATTGCGCTGGCTCACCAGGACTTCATGGCCGCACGCTGCACGACGGTGGAGACGCTGGACACCGACCACTCGCCGTTCGGTTCGATGCCGGTGGAGACCGCGGAGATCATTGCCCGGATCGTGCGCGGATGAAGGTGCGCATCGGCTACGGGTTCGGGACGGGCACCCGGCTCAACGACGGCGGCTTCGGGGTGGTGGTCGACGCGTTGGAGCGGCTCCGCTTCGACAGCCTGTGGCTGAGCGAGCGCATCGGCGGTGACGCACCGGATCCACTGGTGGCGATGTCGTTCGCGGCCGGGCGGACCACCCGGCTGAAGTTCGGGATGAGCGTGATGGTGCTGCCCGGGCGCAACCCGGTGGTGCTGGCCAAGGAGCTGGCCACCCTCGACCGGCTATCCAACGGCCGACTCCTGCCCGCCTTCGGCCTCGGCGTTGCCAACCCCCACGAGCAGCAGGCGTTCGGGGTGGAGCGCAAGGACCGGGCCAAGATCTTCGACGAAGCCCTCGCAGTGATGCGCTCGTGTTGGACCGACGAGACCACCACGTTCCACGGCGAGCGGTTCCATTACGACGCCCTCCGCGTGCTGCCCAAGCCGGTGCAACAGCCCCTGGAGGTGTGGCTCGGCGGCATCGCCCCGTCGGAGCTGAAGCGTGTGGGGCGAACGGCCGACGGCTGGTTGCCCTCGTTCGTCACTCCGGCCGACGTCGCCGCAGCCCGACCGGTCATCGAGCAGGTGGCCGCCGAGCACGAGCGCACCGTTCCCGAGGACCACTTCGGCGCACTGATCCCCTACACCCACGGCCCACTGCCGGACGCGCTCGTGGCCGGCCTGGCGGCGCGGCGTCCGGACATCGAGGATCCGCGCGTGCTCGTGCCCCAGGGCTGGGACCAGCTGATCGCGATGATCGACCGCTTCGTCGATGTCGGCACCACCAAGTTCGTGGTGCTGCCGATCGTGGAGCCGCATGGTCCCGAGGGCTGGACCGCCGAGCTGGAGGCCGCCGCGCAGACGCTGCTGCCCCACCAGACCTGACCCGTGGCCGACCGCACCTACCTGGCTGAAAAGGGCCCTCGCCGTCGCTCTGGTCGGCGGTACGGTGCGAAGGTGACCGAACTCAATGATCGTGTTCGGCGAGTCGCCCAATCGAGCGGGTTCTCCGGTGCCGTGCGCATCCGTCGGGCCGGCATTGTCGAACTTGACGCCGCCTGGGGAATGGCTGACCGCTCCCATGGCATCGCGGCAACGACGACCACTCGTTTTGCGACAGCGAGCGCCACCAAAGGGTTCACCGCCCTCGCTGTGATGCGCCTTGTGGAATCTGGCGCGCTGGGTCTCTCGATGCCCGTGCGGACCCTGCTCGGTGACGATCTGGCGCTGATCGACGACCGGGTGACGATCGAACACCTGCTGGCTCACCGTTCGGGCATTGGCGATTACCTCGACGAGGATCTGCTCGGAGAGCCGAGCGATTACGTGATGACGCGGCCAGTACACGAGTTGACGGACGCATCCGCGTTCTTGCCGATGCTTGACGGTCACGAGCAGCGGTTCGAGCCAGGCACCAGGTTCGTCTACAACAACGGCGGATACATGGTGCTCGCACTCGTTGCCGAGCGGGCGAGCGGACGGTCGTACCACGAACTCATCGACGAACTCGTTGTGCGTCCGGCGGGTCTGATCAGCACCGGGTTCCTGCGTTCCGACGAGCTGCCGGGAGACGCTGCCCTCGGCTACCTGTTTCAGACCGGGCTGCGCTCGAACGTGTTCCACCTGCCCGTCCTCGGCAACGGTGACGGCGGCATCTACACGACACTCGACGACGTCGATGCCTTCTGGAGCGCGCTGTTCGGCGGGCAGATCGTGTCAGCAGCCACGCTCGCTGAGATGATCCGCCCCCGCAGCGAAGACTCCAGCGGCTCCCGACGGTACGGCCTCGGGATCTGGCTACACCCCTCCAATGACACCGTCATGCTCGAAGGCGCCGATGCGGGCGTATCCGTCAGAAGCGCCCACCAGCCGAGCACTGGAACAGCATTCACAGTCCTCTCGAACTGGTCCGACGGAGCATGGCCGGTGGCTCGGCTGCTGACCCCACTCGTCGACGACGCGGGCGAGCTCAGCGGTCGATGACGTAGCCGAGGTCGCTGGTGATGCCGGCGATCCGGCTGCCGCCGAGGATCTCGGCCCCCACGGTCTGAGCGAACGCGTCGCGCCAGGCAAGGGCGAGCGCGGTGTTGGTCTTGCGCAGCTCGACGATGTTGGCCGGCACGTGCGCAATCACGTGGGGCGAATCGGACGACGTCGTGACCGGCGAACCGTTTGCCGCCACGGCGAGAATGGCCGGCCGCGCCGCGTGATCTGCGCTGTGCGCATCGGCACGTGGCGGTGCGTCGTCCACGCCCCAGCGCACGACGAAGCGGTCCGAGCCGAGCCCGGCGCTGAACTCGTCTTCGAGCTTGCCGTAGAAGTCGTTGTGGAAGCCGATCACGCGAGCGCCGAGCTTGAACAGGTTGAAGCGTGCGTTGGCGGCAACGAGCGGATCGAATGTCCACTCCACGGCCCGCATGCCAGCGGCGCGCACGAAGTCGCGCTGGTGGTGCTTGATGCGCGCCCCCAGGCCGAGGGCCCGGTAGCCGTCGAGGAAGCCGATGACGTGGGAGTGCAGCCGCCACTCGCCGGCGGCAGCTCCATCTTCGGCTCCAGGCGCAGCGGCGTGATCGGCCACGCCATGATTTGCGACAAACGTCGGCCATCCGAATCCACCGCCCACCAACCGTTCGTCCACGAGCACGCCGGCGACGTAACAGCCCGAGTACGTCATCGCCCGCAGCGTGTCCGGTGAGGCGACTGCGCTCGATTCGGCGAAGCCCCAGACGTCGGCCAGCACCTGGGCCAGCTCGGCGCACTGCTCCGGCGAGGTGATCATGACGAGCTGGGGATCCATGTGCCAACAGTACGGGGGACGTGGCACAGTGGCGCCAATGGAAACCGCCGCAGAGAAGATGACGCCCGAGCTGTTCGAGCTGCGCCGGCTGCGGATGCCGCTCGTGCGGCCGTTCCGCACCAGCTTCGGCACCGAGACCGTGCGCGAGGTGATGATCGCCCGGGTGGTCACCGACCATGGCGAGGGCTGGGCGGAGTGCTCGATCGAGTCCGACCCGCTGTATCTCAGCGAGTTCCTCGACGCGGCCGACCACGTGTTCAGCGATCACCTCGTGCCTCGCCTGTATGCCCACGGTCCGCTGCGTGCCGAGGACGTGGCCGACATCCTCGAGCCGGTGAAGGGCCACCGCATGGCCAAGGCCGCGCTGGAGATGGCGCTGCTCGACGTGCAGCTGCGCGCCGAGGGTCGCAGCTTCCAGAGCTTCATCGGCGGTACCCGCGCCACGGTGCCTGTCGGCGTGTCCGTCGGCATCACCGACACCGTCGACGAGCTCGTCGACGTGGTGGGCGGTTACGTGGCCGAGGGCTACCCGCGCATCAAGCTGAAGATCGAGCCGGGCTTCGACATCGAGGCGGTGCGCCGGGTGCGGGAGGCGAACCCGGACATCATGCTGCAGGTCGACGCGAACACGGCGTACTTCGCGGAGGACATCGATCACCTCGCCCAGCTCGACGAGTACGGGCTGCTGCTGATCGAGCAGCCCTTCGGTGAGGACGACCTCGTCGGCCATGCGGAGCTGGCCCGGCGGATCACCACTCCGGTGTGTCTCGACGAAGCCATCCGCTCGCTCGATCACACGCGTTCGGCGCTGGCTCTGGATGCTGCGCACATCATCAACATCAAGCCGGCGCGCGTCGGGGGCTACCTCGCTGCGGTGCGCATCCACGACCACTGCCGAGACGCAGGCATCCCGGTGTGGTGCGGCGGGATGCTGGAGACCGGTATCGGCCGGGCCGCCAACCTCGCCCTCGCCTCGTTGCCCGGGTTCACACTGCCCGGCGACATCTCCGCCACGAAGCGCTACTGGACGCGCGACATCACGGCACCGTTCGAGATGGTCGACGGCGCCATCAGCGTGCCCACCGGACCCGGTTTCGGGGTCGATGTCGACCTCGAATTCGTCGAGGAGATCACCTTCGAGCGGCGCGAGCTGTTGCCCGGTTGACTTTTCGTTCAGTCCCGGGCGATCCGCGACCGACCGTTGCCTAGGGTCATCGACATGGCTGCAACGGGCGCTGCGACGACCGAACGCCACCGTCTCACCATTCGGGCGCACCCGCCGGCGGGGCAAACCGGCGGCCCAACCGGCGGCGCGGCCAACGGCACGTCGGAGCGCCCCGCCACCACCATCACGATCACCGGTGCGCTGGCCGCAGACGACCTGACACGCCTGGAATCCGTCCTCGTCGACCCCCTGCTGGAGACGGGCGCCTGGGACGAGCCGGTGGCTGCGGGCCAACTCGACATCGGCCTGATCCCAGGTGTCACCGACACGGCTGCGGCCCAGGTGGTGCACGCCGCGAGCCTGCTCGGCATCGCCGTCACCGACGCATCCGTCGGTCGCCTCGTGGACGTGGACGGGGGTGGGGCGTCGGCGCCGACCGATGACGAGATCCGCCGCCGGTGGGCCAACGCCGTGATCGAGCGCTGGCGCGTTGGCCACACCGTGGAGCCCGGGTTCGCGTCCGGCTCAGCGGCCGACGCCGGGACAGAACACGTGGACCTCCCGACCGACGACGACGGCCTGATCCGACTGAGCCGCGAGCGAGGGCTGGCGCTGGATCTCGCCGAGCTCCACGTGATCCGCGAGCACTTCAGCGGCGTGGGCCGATCACCGACTGATGCCGAGCTGGAAACGCTGGCCCAGACATGGAGCGAGCACTGCGCGCACAAGAGCTTTCGCGCCGACGTGTTGCAGCCGGACGGAACCGTCGCCGAGCCGCTGCTCGCCCGATTGCGACGGTGCACGAACGAGATCGACGCACCGTTCGTGGTGTCGGCGTTCGACGGCAACGCAGGCATCGTCCAGTTCGACCCGCACCGCACGTACGCGTTGAAGTGCGAAACCCACAACCATCCGTCTGCGATCGAGCCGTTCGGTGGCGCCAACACGGGTGTGGGTGGCGTGATCCGCGACATCATCGGCGCCCACCACCGGGCAATTGCATGCACCGACATCCTCTGCTTCGGCCCGGCCGACACTCCCGACGCCCAGCTGCCCGACGGTGTGCTCAGCCCGCGCCGCATCATCGACGGCGTGGTGGCGGGGATTGCCGATTACGGCAACAAGATCGGCCTGCCCACCGTTGCCGGCGGCGTGCTGTACGACCCCGCGTACGTCTCCAACCCGCTCGTGTTCGCCGGGTGCATCGGTGTCTCGCCCACGGGTCGGCCACCGCTGACCGGGCCCCATCCGGGCGACCGCATCGTCGTCTTCGGCGGCCGCACCGGGCGCGACGGCATCCGCGGGGCCACGTTCTCCTCGATGGAGATGGACGCCACCACCGGCGATGTCGCCGGGGCCAGCGTGCAGATCGGGGATCCGATCGTCGAGAAGCTGGTCAGCGATCTCCTCGTGGATGCCTGGGACCTCTACACCGCCATCACCGACTGCGGCGCCGGCGGCCTGTCGTCCGCGATCGGCGAGCTGGCCGAGGGCGTGGGGGCCGATGTCGAGCTGACCTGCGTGCCGCTCAAGTACGCCGGTCTCGCGCCGTGGGAGATCTGGCTCAGCGAGGCCCAGGAGCGCATGGTGGTGGCCGTCGCGCCGCACCAGATGGACGCGCTCACCGACCTCGCCAACCGCCACGGCGTGGAGCTCAGCGACCTCGGCGCGTTCACCGGCGACGGCCGCCTGGTGGTGCGCCACGAGGGCACACCGGTGATCGACCTCGACACTACGTTCTTGCACGACGGCCGACCCCGGAGGCGACTCGAAGCCATCCCGCCCATGCCCGCCCGCGATGCTGCAGCGGCGGCACAGTCCGTCCCGGTGGTGGTGGATCCGGCGGCGACGCTGCTCGCGTTGCTGGCCCATCCGAACATCGCCAGCAAGGCCGACATCATCCACCGCTACGACCACGAGATCCTTGGCGCCACGGTCGTGCGCCCGCTCGCCGGCGTGGCTCGTGACGCTCCCGGCGACGGCGTGGTCCTCGTCGACCCGGCCGACACCGACGGCATCGCCATCGGGATCGGCGTGAACCCGTGGTACGGCATGCTCGACCCCGAGCACATGGCGTGGGCCGTGGTGGACGAGGCAATCCGCAACGTGGTGGTGGCCGGGGGCGATCCGACTGCGATCGCGCTCATGGACAACTTCTCGTGGGGCAACCCGACGCGGGCCACTACCTTCGGCGAGCTCGTGGCCGCAGTTGACGGATGCTGCGCAGCGGCACGCGCCTACGGCGCGCCGTTCGTGTCCGGCAAGGACTCGCTCAACAACGAATACCTCACCGCTGACGGCACCCGCCATGCGATCCCGCCGACGCTCGTGATCACCGCTGTCGCCCCGGTGCGAGACGTCGAAGCCGTGATGACGCCCGATCTCCAACAACCAGGCGACGTGCTCGTGCTGCTCGGCCGCACCCTGCCCGAGTTCGGTGGCAGCCATCTGTCGATGGTGACCCGGTCTGCGAGCACGGGTCCGGGCACCAGCCCGGTGCCGTCTCCCGATCCGCTCGCGCCGCAGCGCTACCGCCTGCTGCACACCGCCATCGGCGAGGGTCTGGTGCGCGCCGCTCACGACTGCAGCGAGGGTGGCCTCGCCGTCGCCGTCGCCGAGATGGCCATCGGCGGGCGCCTCGGCGTGCGCTTGGACGTTTCCGCCGTGCACCCGGACCCCACCGTTGCCCTGTTCAGCGAGTCGTCAGGGCGCATCGTCTGTGCAGTCGCCCCGGAGACGGTCGCCGATGTGTTGTCGCGGTTCGGCAGCGACGCGACGGTGATCGGCGACGCCACCGACGACTCGCTGTTCGTCGCCGGCGGCTTGACGCTCTCCGTCGACGCCCTGGTCGGCGCGTTCACCGGGAAAGGCCCACGATGAGCCGCCCCACCGCTCTCGTGCTGCGGGCCCCCGGCACCAACCGCGACGGCGATGCTGCGTTCGCCCTGGACCTGGCCGGGGCGGAGGCCCGACGGGTGCTGATCACCGAGGTCTTCGCCGATCCCAAGATGCTGCATGCCGCGCAGATGCTGGTGGTGCCCGGCGGGTTCTCCTTCGCGGATGCTCTCGGCGCCGGGCGGCTGTTCGCGCTGGAGCTGGTCACCCGGCTGCGCGACGAGCTGGTCGCATTCGTCGAGTCGGGCAAGCCGGTGATCGGCATCTGCAACGGCTTCCAGGTCCTCGTGCGCACCGGTCTGCTGCCCGGTGGCGGGGCCACGGTCGCGCTGGGCGAGAACGCCGGCAGCCGGTTCGTCTGCGACTGGGTGCGCCTCCACCCGGTGTCTCGACGCAGCATCTGGACCACCCACCTCACCGAAGACGTCGAGTGCCCCATCGCCCACGGCGAGGGACGCTTCGTCTGCGACCCCGACACGTTGGCCTCGCTCAAGGCCGACGACCAGATCGCGTTCCGGTATGCGAGCCCGAACCCCAACGGTTCGGTCGCGGACATCGCCGGGATCTGCGACGGCACGGGCCTCGTGCTCGGCCTCATGCCCCACCCAGAAGATCACGTGCTCCCTCGCCAGCACCCCCAGCATCGCCGCGGTCACCGCGGTGGGTTGGGACGGGCGCTGTTCGAGGCGGGCGTCGACCACGCAAAGGACATCTGATGAGCATTTCCCACCCCGGTTCCGCAGGCAGCAGCGACCTCGCCGCATCGTCGCCGGAGCCGTTCACAGACATCGTGCTGGACCTGCCCGACCGTCGCGTCGGCAAGGTACGGGTGTCGTACGAACTGCCCGACGATGAACGTCTGTTCATCACCACCGACCGCCTCTCGGCGTTCGACCGCATCGTCGCCGCCGTGCCGTACAAGGGCCAGGTGCTCAACGAATTGGCCGCCTGGTGGTTCGCGAACACCGCCGACATCGTGCCCAACCATGTGCGCGGCATCCCGGACCCGAACGTCACCATCGGCGTTTCGGCCCGGCCGCTGCCGGTGGAGGTCATTGTTCGTGGGCACATCACGGGCGTGACCTCGACCTCGCTGTGGAAGCGCTATGCCGACGGCGAGCGAGTGATCTACGGCTACCAGCTGCCGAAAGGCCTGCAGCAACACGAGCGCCTCGACACCCCACTGATCACGCCCACCACCAAGGCCGAGGGTGGCGCCCACGACGAGGCCTTGACGTGCTCCGAGGTCGCCGACAGCGGCCTCGTCGCCCCCGCGTTGTGGGACCGGGTCCAGTCCGTGGCCCTCGCGCTGTTCGCCCGCGGTCAGGAGATCGCCGGCAACGCCGGGCTGATCCTGGCCGACACCAAGTACGAATTCGGCCTCGATCCCGACGGCGAGCTGATCATCATCGACGAGATGCACACACCGGACTCATCTCGCTTCTGGGTGGCGGGCACCTACGCCGAACGCATCGCCAACGGCGAGGATCCGGAGAGCCTGGACAAGGAGCCGATCCGGCGGGCGCTGCTGGAGGCCGGCTACCGCGGTGATGGACCGTCGCCCGATCTCGGGCCGCAGGTGGTGGCCGAGACCACGGCGCGCTACATCAATGCCTTCGAGCGGCTCACCTGCCGCACGTTCGTGCCCGGTGAGTACCCGGTGGAGCCCCGTCTGGTCGCTGCTGTCCGCTCGGTGGGTGTGCTGTGAGCGCCGCTCCCCTCGTCGTCATCCTGATGGGCTCGGGCGCCGACCGCGAGCACTGCGCGAAGATCGCCGGCGTGCTCGCCAAGCTCGGCGTCGACCACGTGCAGCGGGTGGGCTCGGCGCACAAGACACCAGAGCACGTCCTCGCGATCATCGAGCAGTACGAGTCCGGTGACCGCCCGGTGGTGTGGGTCACCATCGCCGGGCGCAGCAACGCGCTCTCGGCATTCGTGGACGCCAAGGTTGCGTCCCCGGTGGTGTCCTGCCCACCGCTGAGCATGCCCGAGGATGTGTGGTCCAGCCTGCGGATGCCGAGCGACGTGGCCCCGCTCGTGGTGCTCGACCCTGCCAACGCCGGACTGGCCGCTGCCAAGATCGCTGCGCTGTACGATCCTGACCTGCGCCGCCGAATCGCCGCCCACAAGGCCGGCGAGGCCGCCAAGGTCACGACGGCAGATGCGGAGATCCAGCATGCAGCCGACTGAGGTCCCTGTCTTCGTCCACCGAAAAGATGATGCACCAGCCGACGACGCCCCACACGAGGAGTGCGGAGTGCTCGGCATCTCCACCCCACACGGTGACGGCGTCGCCCAGATGGCGTTCTTCGGGCTCTTCGCGCTGCAGCACCGCGGTCAGGAAGCGGCGGGCATCGCCGTCAGCGACGGCGTGCGCGCCCGTACCCACAAAGACGCCGGTCTGGTCAGCACCGTGTTCACGCCGGAGGTGCTCGCGCCGCTGACGGGTTACCACGCCATTGGCCACACGCGCTACAGCACCACCGGTGGCAACACCCAGAAGAACATCCAGCCGTTCCTCGTCGAGACGATGCACGGCACCCTCGCCGTGGCCCACAACGGCAACCTCGTCAATGCTGCAGCGCTGCGCGACGAGCTGCTGGGCCGTGGCTTCGGTCTCAGCGCCACCAGCGACACCGAGGTCGTCACGCTGATGCTGGCCGCCGCC
>JAYTSB010000441.1:0-2559 GCA_043745825.1 Actinomycetota bacterium
CGGTTGGGCGCTGCGGTGTTGGGTGGCGTGGCGTTCGGAACCGCGTTGGCAGATGCGTTCTGGGCTGCGGCGGCGGCAGCGTCCTGCGCAGCGGCGCCAGTGGCCGCATCCTGGCGCAGCTGGGCCTCCTTGGCGCGCTGCTTGGCGAGCTCGGCCTCGTACGCACGCCGCGTCTCTTCGTCGACGAGTTGGGCCTTCAACACCTCCAGCGCAGCGAGCTGCTGTTCCAGGTCGGCCTGGTTGCGCGTCATCTGGTCGGCCACCTGTCGGTTCTCGTCCTGCAGGTCCACGAGGTGGGCCTGTTGATCCTGCAGGTCCGAGCGAACCGTCTCGATGTCGTCGATGCTGGTCGCCCCCTGGTTGACGACGGCCGAGGCCAGTGCCTGGGTCTGCAGCTCGTCCATCGGGTCGCTGAAGAAGAGGTTCGGCGACGACGCCCCACCGTTCATGAACCGGTCGACAGCAATGTTGGTGAGCTGGGTCTCGATCTTGGATTGAGCGGCCGAGGCACGATCCACCCTGGCCCGCGCGTCGGCAATCTCGACGGCCAGGTCCTCCATCCGGTTCTGTGCCTCGGCCCAGGCGGTTGCGGTGCGGTCCGCCTTGATCTGCAGTCGCACGATCTCCTTGGCGACCTGCTCGGAGGTGAGGCCACTGTTGGACGCGCTGGCTGCCGCCACGGGCACGAGCGAGAGCACGACAACCAGCAGGGCCACTACACGCGCGAGCGGGCGCGTATTCGCGCGAACGCCTCCGCTCGTGGACGAGCCCACCCTGGCCCAATGTTGCATTCTCATGACGGAACGAGAGTAGTGGCCCGGATCACCAACGACACATCATCGCCGCGATTCATCACCCGGGTTCGTTCATCGGCGGGCCGGACTGGGTGTGCTCAGTGCCCACCGGATCCACCGCCCATGCGGCCGGCTGCTCCCAGCCGTCTTCATAGACAAGCTCGCTCAACGGGCGACGGCGAACCGGACCATGCCGACCAGCGGGCCGGCCGAGGGTGATGCAGGCCGACAGTGCAACCTCATCGGGGATGCTCAACACGGCCCGCAGGTCTGCGTCCACGACGTGGTGCCACATCGTGAGCGAGCCGCCGTAGCCGAGGGCACGCGCGGCGAGCAGCAGGTTCTGGCAGGCGGGGTAGATCGACGCACCCTCGTCCGGCCCGGGCGGGCGATACCGGCGCAGGCAGGCGAGCACCACCACCGGCACGTCCTCGAACGTGTCCACGTAGTGCTGCATCGTGGCGGCCATCCGCGCCTTGGGCGTGTTGGCGACCGCCCCCGAGCCTTCCGTGTAGCGATCGCTGGCCAGCTTGGCCGCCCAGCCCGCACGAAACGCATTGCCGAGCAGTGACCGGGCGCCGCGGGCCCGCTCGCCATCGCGCAGCACCAGGAACCGGAACGGCTGGCGGTTGCTGCCACTGGGAGCACGGGTGGCGTGCCACAAGATGGCGGCCAAGTCCGCCTCCGGCACGGGGTCGGACGTGTAGCGACGGATCGCCCGGGTGGTGGCGATGCCTTGCAGAAGGGACAGCTCGGGGCCGCTCATGCTTCGCGAGACGCCGCAGCGATGGCGCCGCCGAGGTCGGTGGGCACCGCAGACGGCGACTGCTGCAACTTCGCAGCCACCTGCTGGCCGAGGCCGCCCTGGTTGGTGATGGCCCGCGCCAACGTGGAGCCGAGCCGGCCACCGATTCCGAGCTGGCCCGTGGCGATGGCAGCGATCAGCGCGCTCGAGACCTGTGCGGCAACCGGTTGCACCCTGGCCCAATCGACGTGCTCGGCCATCTCCTTCATCGACCGCGTTGCCTCCGCCGTGCGCACGGCGGTGGCAGCCCGCACCCCGGCCCAATCGACCGCGCGCATCGCCTCGGCCACCTCGCTCGCGTCGTTGGCCGTGTCGTTTGCCGTGTCGCCCGTCGTGTCGCCCGTCGTGTCTGCTCCCGTGGTCGACGGCCCCGAATCACCGGAGCCGGGAGGCGGGCTCGCTGCGGTGCGGCCGCGAAACACGGCGAGCAGACCGTCGAGCTGTTGCTGGGGCGTGGCCCAGATCGGCTGGGCGGGGGCATCGTCGCCGCGCTTGCCGGCCTCGTACTCGGCGCGCACGCTGGCGGCGGCTTGCTTGGCCCTGCCCTGCCAATCGGTGAGTCGACCCATACGCCAACGATACCCCCCACTATGCTGCGCCGATGAGGACGGAATCGGGTGAAATGCCCACGGACCCAGGTCGCAACTCGGCACGAACCGCCGCACGCAGGCCCGCCTGGCGCCGTGCGCTCGAAGTCATCGTGCCGGTCGCCGTCTTCGCCGTGGCCGCACCCTTTGCGGTGAATGGCCTCGCAAGCGCCATCAACCGGGTGGGCAACGACTCCGAGCCGGCCACCGCAGTGGGGGTGCTCAACGCGCCAGTTCCACACACCCCCGACACCGCCACCGAAGTTCCCAAGGCGATCGCCGAAACCGCCGACACCAGCACGCCGGTCACCGTTGCCGGTGTCGACGTCGGCGCGGACGACCAGACCATCGCACTCGCCACCGAAATCGTCAG
>JAYTSB010000442.1:0-6813 GCA_043745825.1 Actinomycetota bacterium
CGGATCCTCGTGACCACCCCGATCGTGGTGTTCTGCGCAGCACCCCTCTACTACCTCGTGCGTGGTCGGGCGGAGGAGTTCTGGAGCAGCTACTGGACGTACAACGTCTACCAGAACATCGCCACCGGGCGCAGCTTCGCCAACCAGCTGGTCTACGGGCGCGACGTGATCCTGCGCTACTACCGGGCGTGGCCGATCTCGTTGCTCATCGTGATCGCGTTTGTGGGCCTGATGCTCACGCTGTGGCGCACGATGTCCCGG
Organism: Actinomycetota bacterium; assembly: GCA_043745825.1. GTDB lineage: Bacteria > Actinomycetota > Acidimicrobiia > Acidimicrobiales > Ilumatobacteraceae > WLMZ01. The sequence goes on from JAYTSB010000442.1 coordinate 262, forward strand.
CGGGAACGGGCAATCCACGCGGCAATCACGGTGTGGTTTCTCGGTGCGTGGGCCGAGCTCGTTGCCGGCCAGCGGTACTCCTCCCACTACTTCTCGGTCCTCGCCCTGCCAACCGCGATCATGGCTGCCACGGTGGTGGGCCACGTGTTCCGCCTCCTGGTGGGTGTGCGCGGTACGTTCCGCAGCGTGGCCGCGTGGCCGGTGTTGGCTGCCTTGCTGAGCATCGCCGCCGGTGGGGGTGGTCACCTCACCCTGGGTTTGGAAGCGGCCAGCAGCTACTCGAGCGTGCACCGACTCGCCCAGGAGCGCGACGCAGCCGAGCCGGGTCGCCAGCGAACCGTGCGCGCCGTGATGGACCTCGTGTCCCGTCCGGGCGACCCACTGCTCGCCTGGACGGAGTTCCCGTGGACGTACCTCCACTACCACCGGGTCTCGGCGACGCGGTTCATCTGGAAGAGCTTCATGCTCGGCCAGATCTACCTCGGGCGCAGCAGCCCGGAGTACGTGCTGCCCAAGACCTGGCAGTGGTTCGCGCAGGACATGGTCGAGGCCGAGCCGGCCGTGTTCCTGGAAGAGACTGCGCTGCCGCTCACCGACGGAATCCCATTCGCGACGTACGTGCACAAGGGCTTCTCCGAGGTGTACGCAGGCGAAGACAACATCATCTACCTCCGCAACGACCAAGCTCGCGCCGTGCTGCAAGCAGACCGCGGCACATCGTTCACGCCGTCGCGGGCGCTGGCAAGTGGGTCGTCGTGGACCGTTCGCTCGGGGGGCGCATCACGGCCCGCGGACACGCCGTCGGATCTGACCGACGTGCTCGGCCTCAGTGATTCGCTCTGCACGCGCATCTCCGGCACGTACCAGCTGGCGCCCGGCCAGAACGGCTCGTTCCTCTCGTTCCGCTTCGATCGCGCCGATGGACGCGCTCCGAACATGCGCCTCAACGTGGTGGACACCCAGATCTTCTCCGGTGACGACGGCGCCATCTTCGACACCACCTACCTCGACGAGCCGGTGACGGGCGTCCTCCAGTCCTTGCCAGGCGAAACCAGCGACACGAGCGACACGAGCGACACGGCTCCCGTACCGCCGGCGGCCGACACGTCGACCCACGACTTCGCCGTTGTGGTCGGCCGGAACTCGGCGGCGATCGTGATCGACGGCGCGGTCCGGGCTGCGGTGCGCCTGACCACCCAGGATCGGCTCGCCCTGGAGGTGCGTAGCGGCGGGGTGACGATCGGCGATCTGCATCGTGGCGGTCCACCGCCCGGCAGCGGATGCTCCTGACGAATCCGTGCTAGGTTTCGCGTGCCGTCAAACGGGTCCCGAGAGGCCCGAACGGAGGAGACCATGAGCGCATGCCCGATTCGAACCTGAATGCCACCACGCCCCCTGACGGGGGCGTTTTTCGTAGCGAAGCGGTCGCGCCGAAGACCGTGCTCGGCGCCGACGACGTGCGACGGGCGATCACACGCATCGCCCACGAGATCATCGAGCGCAATCGCGGCGTCGACGGGGTGGTGCTGATCGGTCTCCAACGCGGGGGCGTGTGGATCGCCCATGCGCTTGCCGAAGCTATCTCGCGGATCGAGCCGGCTCGTCTCGAGTCCGGCATGGTGCCGGTGGGCTCGGTCGACGTCTCGATGTACCGCGACGACATCGGTCTGCGGCCGATCTTGCCAGGATCGGTCACCGACATCCCGGTTGATCTCGACCAGGCGGTGGTGGTGCTCGTCGACGACGTGCTGTTCACTGGCCGCACGGTGCGCGCCGCCCTCGACGCACTCAACGAGTACGGTCGGCCGCGCATCGTTCAGCTCGCCGTGCTGGTGGACCGCGGTCATCGTGAGCTGCCGATCCGGCCGGATTTCGTCGGCAAGAACCTGCCGAGCGGTCGTGACGAGAACGTCCAGGTCAGCCCCGACGGCGTGGTCATCAGGAGCCGCTCGTGAAGCACCTCCGATCGATCGACGAGCTTGGTCCAGACGGGCTGCGGGCGATGCTTGAGCTCACTGACCACATGACCGAGATCAACCGTCGCCCGATCCCCAAGGTGCCGGCCCTGCGCGGCAAGACCGTGGTGAACCTGTTCTTCGAGGACAGCACCCGCACTCGGCTCAGCTTCGAGACCGCGGCCAAGCGGCTTAGCGCAGACACGATGACGTTCAGCGTCAGCACCAGCAGCGTCAACAAGGGCGAGAGTCTGCGTGACACCATCGAGACCATCGCTGCGATGGGCGTGGATGCCTTCGTGGTGCGCCACAAGAGCAGCGGTGTGCCGTGGCAGATCAGCCGCTGGACCGAGGCCAGCGTGATCAACGCCGGCGATGGCTGGCACGAGCACCCCACTCAGGCGCTGCTCGACTGCTACACAATCCGCACTGCGCTGGCCCGCCCGGACGGCTTCGAGGGCCTGCACATCGCCATCGTCGGCGACATCAAGCACAGCCGGGTGGCGCGCAGCGACGTGTGGGCGTTCGCCGCCCTGGGGGCACGGGTCACGCTGGTGGCGCCCCAGACCCTGCTGCCCCCTTCGCTGGAGGGTTGGCCGGTCGATGTGGTCCATCACATCGACGACGTGATCGACAAGGTCGACGTGCTCTACATGCTGCGCATGCAGCGCGAACGCATGTACGAAGCGCTGGTGCCGAGCCTGCGGGAGTACACCAACCACTTCGGGCTCACGCCGGGCCGTGCCGAGCGGCTGCAGCAGCACGCGCTGGTGATGCACCCGGGACCGATGAACCGGGGTGTGGAGATGGCCGTCGATCCGGCCGAGCTGCCGGGCTCGGTGATCACCCAACAGGTGACCAATGGCGTGGCGGTGCGCATGGCCGTGCTGTTCCAGGTGCTCGGCAGCGGTTCCGGACTGGCTGGGGAGGCCTGATGACAACAGCGAACAACATTCCAGCTGGCGTGGTAGTGATCGCCAACGGCACCGTGCTCGATCGACGCGGTGAGCAACGCGCCGACGTACGCATCGAGGCCGGCGTGGTCACGGAGGTGGGCCTCGGCCTTGCCGCCGGCCTCCGCAGTGCCGACCTCAGTGGTGCCGACGCGGTCACGGTGCTCGATGCCTCCGGCTGCATGGTCAGCCCCGGCTTCGTCGACCTCCACGTGCATCTGCGTGAGCCCGGCCGTGAGGAAGCCGAGACCATCGAGACCGGCTCCCGGGCCGCAGCGCGGGGGGGATTCACCGCGGTGGTGGCGATGCCGAACACTGAGCCACCGCACGACAGCCTTGCGGTGGTGCAGATGGTGCGGCGCCTGGGGGAGCAGGCCGGACTGTGCGAGGTGCTGCCTAGCGGCTGCATCACGATGGGCCGCCTCGGTGTGACCCTTGCTCCGCTAGGCGAACTCGCCGCGGCGGGCGTGCACCTGTTCACCGACGACGGCACCGGCGTGCAGGACCCGCTGTTGATGCGCCGTGCGCTGGAGTACGGCAAGAGCCTCGGCATCGTGCTCGCTCAGCACTGCGAGGTCAGTCGGCTCACCGAGGGCGCGGTGATGCACGAGGGCGGCTGTTGCTCGCGCCTCGGCCTGCCCGGCTGGCCGTCTGTCGCGGAGGAGTTGATGGTGTTCCGCGACATCGAGCTGTCCCGCCTCACCGGCGCACCCGTGCACTTCCTGCACCTCTCCACGGCCAAGAGCGTGGATCTCGTGCGCCAGGCCAAGGCCGAGGGCCTGCTGGTCACCGCCGAGGCCGCCCCGCATCACTTCACGCTCATCGACGAAACGCTGAGTGGCTTCGACCCCGTCTTCAAGGTCAACCCGCCACTGCGTGAGCGCGCCGATGTCGAGGCGGTGAAGCGCGGTCTGACCGACGGCACCATCGATGCCATCGCCACGGATCATGCCCCACATCCTCCCGAGCTGAAGGAAATGCCCCTCGATCAGGCGCCGCCGGGGATGCTCGGGCTGGAAACGTCACTCGCGCTGTCGATCACCGAGCTCGGCCTCGAGCTGCAGCACGTGGTGGCCCTGCTGTCCTGGCAGCCGGCCGCGATCGCGGGGGTGGCGGATCGCCATGGGCGCAACATCGAAGTCGGCGCTCCGGCCAACATCACGGTGTTCGATCCCAACCTCACGTGGACCGTTTCGAGCGCAGGCCTTGCCAGCAAGAGCCGGAACACGCCCTACGCAGGCCGCTCCGTGCGCGGCAAGGTGCGCCACACCGTGTTCCGAGGAGATCCGGTCGTGATCGATGGCGAGGCCCAAAAATGAATGACCATGCACTAGACTGGATGACCATGCAAGGATCGACGACGTGACCAGGCAAGCAATTCGTGAGGGTGCGTTGGTGCTCGCCGACGGCAGCGTGTTCGAGGGCGAGCTGATCGGTGCCGTCCCTCAGGATGGCGTCGCCGGCACCGGCGAGGTGGTGTTCAACACCGTGCTCAGCGGCTACCAGGAGGTCCTCACCGACCCCAGCTACGCCGGCCAGATCATCACGTTCACCTACCCACACATCGGCAACTACGGCACCTCGATCGCCGACTTCGAGTCCCGCCGCCCGTTTTGCCGTGGCGTGATCGTGCGCGATCTGGCTCGCCGGGAATCGAATCATCGCTCCGAGGCCCATCTCGACGCAATGCTGGCGCGCTACGGCATCAGCGGCATCGCCGGCATCGACACGCGGCGCCTGACCCGTCTGCTCCGCGACACCGGCGCGATGAGCGGGGCCTTCGGCAGCGCCGATGTGGCCGCGCTGCTCGCCGCCGCCGTGGCCGAGCCGGGGACCGATGGTGTCGACCTCGTCGCCCAGGTGACCACGCCGTCCGCCTACACCGTCGGCAGCGGTGAGCGGCACATCGTTGCCTACGACTTCGGCATCAAGTTCTCGATCATCGATCACCTCGCGACACTCGGCCGGGTCACCGTGGTGCCCGCTTCGACCACGTCGGCCGATGTCCTGGCAATGGAGCCCGCCGGGGTGTTCCTGTCGAACGGCCCGGGCGATCCGGCCGTGTTGGAGTACGCCGTGGACGCGGTCGGCGAGCTGGTCGGACAGGTGCCGATCTTCGGCATCTGCCTCGGTCACCAGATCCTCAGCCGAGCCATCGGCGGTTGCACGTTCAAGCTGCCCTTCGGCCATCACGGTGGCAACCATCCGGTGCGACACGAGGCCAGCGGGAAGATCGAGATCACCAGCCAGAACCACAACTTTTGCGTCGATCCGGAGAGCCTCGACGGCCGAATCGAGGTGACCCACCTCAACCTCAACGACCACACCAATGAGGGCATGTGGGTGCGCGGCGAGGCCGCCTTCAGCGTGCAGTACCACCCCGAGGCCGGCCCCGGGCCGCACGACGCCAGCTATCTGTTCGGCGTCTTCGAGGAGATGATGGACAGTCCCGCCGATTGGCGGAACAAGCCGTTGATCCGGCGCACCCCGCCGATGCGCGCTGCCGGTCTGCCCGCAGCCGAACGGGGTCTGTCCGGGTCGGATCTCTCTGGGTCAGGTCGTTCGGGGCAGGGAGCAGCCTGATGCCCAAGCGCACCGACATCCACAGCATCCTCATCATCGGCAGCGGTCCGATCGTCATCGGGCAGGCCTGCGAGTTCGACTACAGCGGCACCCAGGCGTGCCGGGTGCTGCGCCAGGAGGGTTACCGGGTCATCCTCGCCAACTCGAACCCGGCCACGATCATGACCGACCCGGACTTTGCTGACGCGACGTACATCGAGCCGCTCACCCCCGAGGTCGTGGCCAGCATCATCGAGCGCGAGCGCCCTGATGCCGTGCTGCCCACGATGGGCGGCCAGACCGCCCTGAACATCGCCATGACGCTGTTCGAGCGTGGCCTCGTCGGTGTGCCCGGTACCCCCGAGCTGATCGGCGCGAACGCGGCCGCGATCGCCACCGCCGAGGACCGCGAGCAGTTCAAGAAGGCGATGATCGAGATCGGGCTCGCCGTGCCGAAGAGCGCGGTCGCCCACAACATGACCGAGGCGCTCGACCTTGTGGGGTCGATCGGCCTGCCCGTGATCATCCGCCCGGCGTACATCCTCGGCGGCCGGGGCACAGGCATCGCGTCCACCCAGGAGCAGTTCGAGGCGTTGGCCGCCAACGGCATCGCCGCCAGTCCAATCGGGGAGATCCTGATCGAGACGAGCATCGCCGGTTGGAAGGAATACGAGCTGGAGGTGATGCGCGACCGCAACGACAACTGCGTCATCATCTGCTCGATCGAGAACGTCGACCCGATGGGTGTGCACACCGGCGATTCGATCACCGTCGCGCCCGCGCAGACGCTGAGCGACGTGGAGTACCAGCAGATGCGCGATGCCGCGTTCGCCTGCATCCGGCGCGTCGGCGTGGAGACCGGCGGATCGAACGTGCAGTTCGCGGTCAACCCGGCCACCGGTGAGCAGGTCGTCATCGAGATGAACCCACGCGTGTCGCGTTCGTCGGCGTTGGCGTCCAAGGCCACTGGGTTCCCCATCGCCAAGATCGCAGCAAAGCTCGCCGTCGGCTACACGCTCGACGAGCTGACCAACGAGATCACCGGCGCGACGCCGGCCAGTTTCGAGCCGAGCATCGATTAC
>JAYTSB010000443.1:0-2062 GCA_043745825.1 Actinomycetota bacterium
GCCTGGTGGGCGATGCGGACCGCCATCGTGCGGACTCCACGCAACGCGTTGAGGGCATCGTGGGGCGACGGTGTTGCACCGTGCAGCACGCCGTAGCCCCAGATCTCATTGAGCAGGTCGCGCTCTCCGGCGATCACACCGAGCGTGGCGTCGTTGTGGCCGGCGATGCCCTTGGTCGCAGAATGGACGACGAGATCGATGCCGTGCTCAAGCGGGCGCTGGCCGAGTGGCGTCGCGAAGGTGGAGTCCACCACCTTGAACGGACCGCGGATCCGGCCGAGCTCATCGAGGTCGACGAGCTCCAGCAACGGGTTGGACGGCGTCTCGGCGAGGACCAGCATCGTGCGGCCGGGCTGCACCGCGGCGGCGAAGGCCCCCGGTTCGGTGCCGTCGATGATGGTGACGTCGATGCCGAAGCGGCGGCATGGGCCTTGCAAGAACGCGAGCGTGCCGGCGTACAGCTGACGCTGGGCCACGATGTGGCTGCCCTGGCCGCACAGCGCCATGATCACGGTGCTGAGGGCACCCATGCCGCTGGCGTAGGCGAGCGCATCCTCGGCACCCTCCAGCTCGGCGATCGCTTCCTCGAAGGCGCGCACCGTGGGGTTGCCGTATCGGCCGTAGAACTCCTTGGCGCGCTGGCCCGTGGCCCGCCGACGGGCATCGACGAGGCCGGCCGAGGTCCATGTGCTGGTGGACCACAGCGGGGTGGCCAGCGAGGTGCCGTTTGCGCAGCGACCGGCCGTGATCGCAGTGGTCGCCGGATGCTGCGACGCGTCCGCTGGTTCGTCGGTGCTCACCCGGCACACGTTACCCGTTGCGCCTCGCGCATCTCATCCCCGATTCGGTTGCCTCCGGCGCTTCGTCAACCGCGGCAAACCACCATTCAACGCCCCGCGGTCGGTACCCTGGCCACAACATGCCTGACCTTCCCGCCCGGCTCGGTGCCGGCCGCGGTAGTCGGCGGCGGCCTTCGCGGCCAGCGGCTGACCACACCCCCGAGCACCGAGAGCCACCCATGACCATGTCCACCGTGTACGCACCCACTGGCTTCGCCGCGCTGGGCGTGCCGCCCGATGTCGACGCCGGCCTCGCTGCGGCGGGTTTCTCCCAGCCGTTCGCCATCCAGACCGAGGCCATTCCCGTCGCGCTCACCGGCAGCGACGTGTGTGGTCGGGCCCGTACCGGCTCCGGCAAGACGCTCGCCTTCGGCGTCCCCCTACTCGCCCGGCTCAAGGGTAAGGCCGAACCGAACAAGCCTCGCGGTCTGATCCTGGTTCCGACGCGCGAGCTCGCGCTACAGGTGGCCGAGGTGCTGGAGCCCGTCGCCAACGCGTGCGGTTATGGCGTCCTGGCGGTGTATGGCGGTTCCTCCCGGCACAAGCAGATCGACGTCCTGGACGAGGGAGTCGAGGTTGTGGTGGCCACCCCACTTCGCCTCATTGATCTGCTCAAGAACAATGAGCTCGACCTCGATCAGATCGAGTGCCTCGTGCTCGACGAGGCCGACCGGATGGCCGACGACGGCTTCACCCCCCAGGTCGAGTGGATCCTTCGCAAGATCACCGCCCCCCACCAGACGATGCTCTTCTCGGCCACCCTCGACGGCGATGTCGGCCACCTCGTGCGCCGCTACCTCAACGATCCGATCGAGGTCTCCATCGACCAGCCCACGGACACCGTGGGCACGATGTTCCATCTCTTCCTCGCCGTGCACCGGATGGACAAGGACAAGGTCGTCGCGTCGATCGCCAGCTCGTTCGAGCGCGTGATCGTGTTCTGCGGCACCAAGCGCGTCTGCGACCGGGCCACGGAGGCGTTGCAGGACCTCGGAGTCCGCGCCCAGGCCATTCATGGCGACCTGCCCCAGCCGGCGCGCGAGAAGGCGTTGAAGCGGTTCATCACCGGTGAGATCAAGGTGCTCGTGGCCACCGACGTGGCGGCTCGCGGCATCGACATCGACGACATCGGTGCGGTCATCCACTACGAGCCCGCTCCGGACGGCAAGGCCTACCTGCATCGCAGCGGCCGCACCGCCCGCGCCGGCAAGGACGGCTGGGCC
>JAYTSB010000444.1:0-2917 GCA_043745825.1 Actinomycetota bacterium
GCTCGGGCTTGTAACTCGAATCTCAGGATCTCTCACATGCCCCGTGCCTTCATCACCGGTATCACTGGACAAGACGGTCGCCATCTGGCCGAGTTTCTCCACGGCAAGGGTTACGAGGTGTTCGGCATGGTCACCGGCCAGAACAACCCGAAGGCCACGGCGCAGCGCGAGGAGATGCCCTTCATCGAGTTCGTGCCCGGCGACCTCGCCGATCTGCCGTCGCTCGTGAAGGCGCTCACCGTTGCCCAGCCGGATGAGGTGTACAACCTCGGCGCGATCTCGTTCGTGGCGATGAGCTTCAACCAGGCCGAGCTGACGGCCAACATCACCGGCCTCGGTGTGTTGCGCATGCTCGAGGCGATCCGGATGGTGGGCGGCAACGAGAACAACCCGATCCGCTTCTACCAGGCGTCGTCGTCGGAGATGTTCGGAAAGGTGCGCGAGACGCCCCAGACCGAACTGACCCCGTTCCACCCGCGCAGTCCGTACGGCTGCGCGAAGGTCTTCGGCCACGACATCACCGTCAACTACCGGGAGAGCTACAGCCTGTACGCCTGCAGCGGCATCCTCTTCAATCACGAGGGGCCGCGCCGGGGCCTTGAGTTCGTGACCCGCAAGGTGACCAACGCCGTCGCCAGGATCAAGCTCGGACTGCAGGAGCACGTGGTGCTCGGCAACATCGACAGCAAGCGCGACTGGGGTTTCGCCGGCGACTACGTCAAGGCGATGTGGCTGATGCTGCAGCAGGAGGAACCGTCGGACTACGTGATCGCCACCGGCGTGATGCACAGCATCGAGGACCTCGTCCGGCTGTCCTTCGCCGAGGTCGGCATCGACGACTGGCAGTCGTATGTCCGTCAGGACCAGCGTTTCTTCCGCCCGGCCGAGGTCGACCTGCTCATCGGTGATGCCAGCAAGGCCCGCACCCAGCTCGGTTGGGAGCCGGAGGTGCAGTTCGCGGAGTTGGTGTCGATGATGGTGGCCAACGACCTGCAGATCGAGGCGAAAAAGGCCGGGCTCACCGTCCCCAGCTGAAATCCCTGGTTCAGACTTCGTAGGGCACGTCGGTGGCAGCCGCCACGAGCGAGCCGATGTCGGGGGCCACGCCGACGCGGAGGCGGATTCTCAGCGCCGCTGCGAAGACGGCGGCGGCAGCGACCGACGAGGTGACCAGGCCGAGTTCCACGCGCAGGAACGTGTCGCGCGAGCTCAGCCAGGTGACCATGGCGAACACGGCCATGCCGGTGAACCAGCCGATGGCGACGAGGGCGTGCCCGCGCAGCGCGATCACGGCCTGGGCGAAGGTGAGGGCGACCATGTAGATGGCCGACCCCACGGCGAGCAGCGTGATGGTGCGTGTGCTCAGTTCGGCCTGGAAGACACGCTCGAGCAGGAACGGTCCGAGCAGGGCCGCGCCGCTGACACCGATGATGCCGACGCCGAGCACGGCGATCAACAGCTTGCGGAAGCCCTGGCGGAACTCGTCGAGCTCGCCCCGGCCGGCGAGGCCGGCCAGGCGGGGGAGCAGAGCCGCCTGAACGGCCTGGAACAGGAACAATGGGATGCGCCCGAGGAGCACCCCCTTGCCGAAGTCGGTCACCAACTTCGGTCGAGCCTTGTCGGCGATCAGGTTCACCACGATGGGCCCGGCGTTGACCAGGCCGGCCGCGAAGACGGAGCCGAGCAGGAGCCAGCCGAGGTTGGCGGTAACCTCGGCCCACGGCGCCGGGGGGCCGGGCTCGGCGCCGAGCTCGCGCCGGAACATCACGATGATGACGCCCACCAACGGGGCCAGCGCGACGGTGAACGCATAGGCCCCGATGGTTGTCACGCCCGCAGCCCACAGCGCGGTGCAGCCGATGATGCGGACGGCGCCGTCTGCGCCCATGACGATGCCGTACGACACGAATCGGCCGTGGCCGGAGCAGATGCCACGGGCGATGTGTCCGGGCAGATAGGCCAGGAAGCCGACGACGAGCGCCGCCGTCACCACCCAGTCCCCGTCAAAGAACTTCTCGGTGATCTGACCGGACGCAATCAGGATGACCAGCGTGACGATCCCGGCAACGGCTCCGGCGAGCGGCACGATTCGGCGCACCACCGGCAGGCCGCCCTCGCCGCGCCCGCGACGATGAGCGAGGGCGCGTCCGAGTTCTTGCTCCAGGGGGATGAAGAAGCCGGGCGCGAGGAAGAACGTGGCGAACCAGAGGCTGCTGATCGGCTTGAAGCCGTCGTCGCCCAGCGCCTTGGCCCCGATCTTGAAGAACGCGTAGCTGGAGATGCCGGCGATGAGCAGGCCGGCCCCGACCGGCAACGTGCCTTCGGGGAGCGGGAGACGCTGCAGCGCCGAGGGTTGGTCGTTGTCTGTGGCCAAGCCAGCAAGGCTACCGGTCGGACCGAGCGGCAGCGGATCATCGAGGCCGGCTCGTCGTCGTTGGGGCGACGTCGCGTTGTGTCCGTCGGCGCGGTCGGCTAGACAGGTGGGCGGCGCGGCGGTGAGGCTCCAAGGTGGAGGAGACGCGTATGCGGTTAGCTCGAAAGGCAGTGCTGTTGGTTCTGGCGTGCTCGACGCTGGGCCAGGTGGCGATCGACGGAGCCGCTCCCGCGCCGGTGACGGCGGCGGCAGCCACGAGTGTGACCCTCGACGGCCACGGCTATGGCCACGGCATCGGACTGAGTCAGTACGGCGCGCTCGGCTACGCGATCAACTTCGGTTGGACGGCAGCCCAGATCCTCGACCACTACTACGGGGGCACCGTGGCCTCGACGGCGCCGGTGAGCGAGATGACCGTGCGCATCACAGGCCTCGACAACGCGCAGACGGCGGTCGTGCACGACAAGGGCGCGCTGGTGGTCGATGCCTTCACACCGCCGGCCAATCAACCGCTCGTTTGGCGCTCACTCGTGGCCCGGGAGA
>JAYTSB010000445.1:0-5778 GCA_043745825.1 Actinomycetota bacterium
GCGCGCCGCTGCAGCAGTTGGAAGCAGGACGATTGAATCGCAGATCTGCGACACTGCGACACCACCTCGGTCTTGCCGGAGCCGGCGGCGGCGATGATCTGCATGCGCGAACTGCGATGCTTCACCGCCTTCAGCGATCATCGCGAAGCCGCCGGATGCGATGCCTGAGATGAGCGCACGACGCCCGCAGTACTCGGCCATGACGTGGTCACCGGCTCGGTCAGCATCAGCGGCGAGGAACGTCGCCGCGAGGAACGAGCAGGTGAGCACGGCGAGCACGCCGCCCACCCACGAGGTGGCGCCGGTCCAGCTGGTCCAGAGGTCGCCACGTTGCAGTGAGACCCGTCCACCTGCGACGGCGCGAACGCAGCACCGTAGAAGCGGGCTTGGCCGAGTGTCTCGGCGAACTTGCGGAACGCGAAGCCGGCTCCACGCAGGACGATGCCGAGGCCCACGAACAGCCACGGTACGAACAGCCACGGTACGAACAGCGTGGTGATCATTGCTGCGAACGCCCGAGGAAACGCAGTCCACATGAACACGAGTACGTAGATCAACCGCACGTGGTTCGCCTCCCACACCGGGCCAATGCTGGCATCGACCTGATGGCGGATCGCGCCGCCTCGTTCGGCGTTGCCCGCGAGGAGATCCCACACTCCACTGCCGAAATCGGCGCCGGCCAAGATTGCGTAGGCCACCACGCCGAGGAACATCAGCGCCGCGCAGATGTCGGCGACGCTCACGGCGCGCCAGTCGTCTCAGGGCTGGTCGTCTCAGGGCTGGTCGTCTCAGGGCCAGTGCAGACCCCGCCAGTGCCAGGCCCGCCGGTAGGGTCGTGAACACCATGACCACCATGCCGCCCATCGTCTCGATCGACGAGCTCTCCGATCATCCGGATGCCGTGTTGGCCGACGTGCGCTGGTACCTCGACGGCCGCAGCGGCCGCGCTGCGTACGAGGCCGGCCATCTCCCCGGCGCCGTGTTCGTCGACCTCGAGCGCGACCTCTGCTCCTCCACCATGCCCGCAACTGCGGGACGGCATCCATTCCCGGACCCGGACTCGTTCGCGTCGGCGATGAGCGGCCTCGGCATCGGCGACGAATCCGTGGTCATCGCCTATGACGACGGTGGCGGCATGACGGCCGGGCGCCTCGTGGTCATGCTGCGGATGATCGGCCGGAACGCCGCGGTCCTCGACGGCGGCATCGGCCTGTGGAAGGGCGAGCTGATGACCGGCCCCGGAGTGATCCCCGAACAGCTCGACTTCACCCCGTGCGAGTGGCCGATCGACCGCCTCGCCGACGTCGAGGAAACCGCCGCACTCGCACTGTCCGACCACGGCCTGGTCCTGGATGCTCGGGCACACGAGCGCTACACGGGCGAGGTTGCGATGATCGACCCCAGGCCGGGCCACGTACCGGGTGCGGCCAGCGCGCCGTGGGTGGCCACGCTCGACCCCGTCACCGGGCGCTTCCGCTCGGCGGCCGAGCTGCGCGAGCACTTCAATGCCCTGGGGGTCAGCGACAGCGACAGCGTCGTCACCTACTGCGGCAGCGGCGTGTCTGCGTGCATGAACATTCTCGCAATGGAGCGTGCCGGATTGCCTCCGGCCCGGCTGTACGTTGCCGGCTTCAGCGGCTGGTCCGCAGATCCCGACCGGGACGTGGAACTCGGCCCTGGGCGGTAGCGTCGCTCGGGCATGGACATCGCTCTCGACGCGCCGCCGGACTCGGCTGGGCACAGCGATCCCGTGACCATCGGTCCCGGAGCGCTGAACGATCTGCGTAGAGCGCGCCGCAAGAACCGCCTGGCCGAGCTGGACTGGTTCGAGGCTGCCTACCGCGTCTACCTCGTGGCCATCGGCTTCGGCGGTACCGCCCTGTGGGCCTCCAGCTTCATCAAAGACTCCAAGGTCGGACCCCAAACGGTTGCCGACATCACTCACTACGGCCTCGCCGTGCTCGGCCTGCTGGCCGTGGCGGCGTTCGCTGCCGGCGTCCGCAGTGGTGCGCGCGGCGGCCCCCTGGCCATCGAGGACGCCGATGTCCGCCACGTGCTGCTCGCCCCCATCGACCGGCGCAAGGCTCTCCTTCGCCCGGCGTTCCAGCGGGCCAGGTCCAGCGCCTCCATGGGTACCATCGTCGGTGCCCTCGCCGGCCAGCTCGCCGGGCACCGGCTCCCTGGCAGCGATGCCTCGTGGGTCTTCTCCGGCGCCGCCTTCGGGCTGAGCCTGGCCCTGCTCTTCGTCGGCGCAGCCCTCGTCGCCCACGCCCTGCACGTGCCCCGCTGGGCGGCCTCAGGAATCGGCGCCGGCCTGATTGCCTGGCAGATCATGGCCATCGTGCAGCACGTGCCCGGCCCAGGAAACAGCCACGGCAGCCTCGCCCTGTGGGGCATGCGCCAGCGGGCCGCGGATCTCGCCGGCCCGGTGGTCAGCGTCGCAATGGTGGTTGCGGGACTGGCGATGCTGCGGCGCACGTCTCTCGATGCCCTCGCCCGGCGCAGCGGACTCGTCGCCCAACTCCGCTTCGCGGTCACGATGCAGGACTTACGCACCGTCGTGCTGCTGCGCCGCCAGCTCAGCCAGGAGAACACCCGCAGCCGCCCCTGGATCCGCCTGCGGCGCAACGGCGGCTCGGCCGTGCTCTGGCGGCGCGGCTGGCACAGCCTCCTGCGCTTCCCAATTTCGCGTCTGCTGCGGATGTCGCTGCTTGCGGTCGGCGCCGCCGCCTGCCAACTTGCCGCCTACCGTGGCACAACTGCGATGTTCGTGCTCAGCGGCGCGTTGCTGTTCCTGCTCGGTATGGAGGCGCTGGAGCCCCTGTCGCAGGAGATCGACCAGCCCGACCGGATGTCCTCGCTGCCACACAAGCGCGGCGATCTGCTCGTGCGCCATCTCATCGTGCCGGCCGTGGCTCTGATCCCGTTCGCGGTCATCGGAGTCGTCACCATCGCCCTGCTCGACGGTTCATCCGGCGCCATTGCGGTGGCCGCCGTTCTGGCCCTGCCCACGGTGTGGATGGGTGCCGCCGGCTCCGCCGTCAGCATCGTCAAGGACGCCCCCGATCTCACCAGCGTCACCGCCGAGCAGACGATGCTGCCGCCGGAGATGAGCGGACTCACCACCATCCTCCGCACGCTGCTGCCGCTCATCGTCTCGGTGATCGGCAGCGTCGGCGTGCTGCTCGTTCGTGGCGCTCATACGCTCGGCCAGCCCACGGTGCCGGCCGCGGTCCGCGCCGGCATCGGCGAGCTGCTGCTCGTGGCGCTCACCGCGCAGTGGGTACGCAAGCGCGACGACTGGAAACAGAAGTTCCAGAGCATGATGGCCGAAGGGCGCGAGGTCACGGCGCAGCAGAAGGCCCAGCGGGCCGGATCAACGAGGAGTACGTCGTGAACCAGAGCCGCCACCCCAAACCGGCGAGCCGTCATCCCAAACCTGCCGGCTCGGCCGCCGACGATCGCAACAACGGTCGCAACAACGGTCGCGACATCGCCAACGGTTCCGCCCCCGGCTCCCCGGGCTCCACCGTCGGCCAGACGCGCACACCGGCCCGCGTCACCGGCGGCGCGCTCGCCGCCAACGAGCTGACCAAGGACTACGGCGATCGTCCGGCCCTTGCTCCGCTCACACTGCTCGTGCCGGTGGGCCAGCGCGTGGCCGTCGTGGGCCACAACGGCAGCGGTAAGACCACGCTGATCCGGATGGCGGCCGGGCTGCTGGATCCCAGTGGCGGCACCGTGCACGTGATGGGCCATGCCTCCGGAACACCCGATGCCCGCGCCGCGCTCGCCTACCTCTCCGACACGCCGTCGTTCTACGACGACCTGTCGCTGTGGGAGCACCTGGAATACATCGCTCGTCTCCACGGCGTGGAGGAGTGGGACCAGGTCGCCGCCGACCTCCTCGGCCACCTCGGCCTGTACGACCGGGCCGACGATCTGCCGAACACGTTCAGCCGCGGCCTGCGCCAGAAGGCGGCCATCGCCCTGGCGTTCGTGCGCCCGTTCGAGGTGCTGTTGGTGGACGAGCCATTCGTCGGCCTGGACAGCTCCGGCAAGCAGGCCCTGCTCGAGTTGCTCGACCAAGCCGAAGAGGACGGCGCGACGCTTATTGTGGCCACCCACGAACTGGGCTACGTGGACAAGGTCAGCCGCCTGATCGCCCTACGCGACGGCGAACTGGTGCACGACGGCTCACCGCGCGACGCCAACGTCGCCGACCTGGTCATCCCCGGTTGATCTCCTCGACGCTCTCGCCGACGCCGATCTCAGCAATGCCGCTCTCACCTATGCGCAGCATCGTCGGCGTTTTTGGAGCGGCGGTGTAACGACCCTGCTCGTCGTGGCTACAGTCTGCTCCATGCACGAGTACGTCACCGTCAGCTCATCCTCCTACGACCCGGCAAGCCTCGCCACCAAGCTCACTGAGAAGGCAGCCGAAGGCTGGACCGTCGTGGCCATCGTTCCCACGGGCGGAGACGTGACCGCCTTCTTGAGCCGCGCAGCAGGCAGCGCCGCCCCGGCGGCACCGATGATGGAGTCCACTGCGGAGCCGATGATGGCTGGGCACGCTCGGGAGCCCGAGCCGATGATGGCTGCGATGACCCCGTCGCCGGCCCCCGCCGAGCCTGCAGGCTGGGCCGTCGCCCCCGAGCCGGCGCCCGCGCCTGTGTCCAGCGCGCCGGCCACCGTGATCCAGAGCGCCGCCCCAATGGCTGACATCGGCGGTGGCGGTTACTCCGCCCCGGCCGCTCCGGCCTACCAGGCGGCAGCACCGGCACCGGCTGCGCCAGCCGTGCCCGCCGGCTGGTACGCGGATCCCGCTGGGCGTTTCGACCTGCGTTACTGGGACGGGTCCACCTGGACCGAGCACGTGTCGCGCGCCGGACAGCAGTTCACCGACGCCCCCGTCGCCTGAGCCCAGCAGCCCCCCGTGCTGGCAACCTCGCTGGGCCATGCCGGCATCCTGATCGAAACCGAGCAGGGGTCCATCGTCTGCGACCCCTGGTTCCTGCCGGCCTTCTTCGGCAGCTGGTTCGTGTTCCCCCGGAATGATCAGCTCTCCGCAGATCTGCAACAGCGGATCGAACGCGCCGACTACCTCTACATCTCCCACATCCACGCCGATCATCTCGACGAGCCATGGCTGGCAGAGCACATCCGTCGCGACATCACCGTGCTCGTGCCGGGGTTCCCCACCCGCGAGCTCGAACGACGGCTGCGCAACCTCGGCTTCACCACGTTCATCCGCACCGACGATGGTGAGGAGATCGATCTCGGTGGCGGTCTGCGCATCGCAATCCACGTGGAGACATCCATCACCGATGGCCCCGGCGGCGACTCCGCCCTCGTGGTCAGCGACGGCACCAGCCGCCTCGTCAACCAGAACGACTGTCGAACCTCCGACCTCGGGGCATTGCGCGCCCACGGTCCGGTGGACCTGCACTGGCTGCAGTACAGCGGGGCGATCTGGTACCCGATGGTGTACGAGGAAACACCCCAGCGCATGCGCGAGCTCGTCGACGCGAAGGTGGAGAGCCAGTTCACCCGGGCGATGCGATACGTGGAGACACTGGATGCCACCGCGATCGTGCCCAGTGCCGGGCCGCCATGCTTCCTCGATCCGGAGCTGTTCGGCCTCAACGTGATCACGGGCGATGAGCTGTCGATCTTCCCCGACCAGCCCTCGTTCATCGACCGTCTCGCCGCAGTCGGCCGCACCGGCATCCTCGCCATCCCCGGCACCACCATCGACGTCTCCGCCCAGTCGCTCGC
>JAYTSB010000446.1:0-9254 GCA_043745825.1 Actinomycetota bacterium
CACGCACCGGGAAGGTCCCGGGTGCTGTCAGCGAAACGGCGTCCACCGCGTTTCCCTGACCCACGCGGCGCGCTCGGCGCACCGTCCCAGGCGCTACAACCAAACGAAGACGAGCTGAGGGGCCCGAGCGGGTCCCTCAGCCGCGTCCGACGTCGGATGGTTCGAGGACGACAGCATCGCCGTCGGCCACGCGGCCCGGTTCCAGCACCGTCGCGTACACCCGGCTCACCGGTCCGTGCGTGGCGTTCATCCGGTTGAACTCGCCGTGGAGAAAGAAGGCCTTGTTCGTCGCACACGGCTCGGCGAAGGCCTGCACGTGGGCGAGCACGCTGCCGATGCGCAGGGCCACGCCGGGACGCACGTCTTTCCACGGCAACCCGCGGACGGTGATGTTCTCGCCCACCGAGCCCCGGCTGATGGGATGTCCTTCGGCCTGCAGCATCTCGATCACCTCATCGGCGTAGATGCACAGGGCCTGCCACGGGCGGCCATGGTGGATGCGCACGCGCTGCGCATCACCGAGGACCCCGCGGAAACTCACGTCGGCTGCGGGCATCGCCAGCTTCGGTACACCACCCTTCGACGTGCTCACCTGCACCACCGTGCCAGTCACCGTGGCCGGCATCTGTCCGTCGGCGCGAGCGGCATCGGCGGCGGCGCGCAGCGTGGACCACACGTCGTCCAACACCCGTGTCAGCTCCCCTGGATCAACGATGTCAGCGGCTGCGCGCCGGCCCAGATCGCCGAGATCGCCCGCATTGACCGAACTCGTCTCACCCACCGCAGCGGCCAGGCGCTGCGCCAGCGCCGCGCCCATCGCTGCGGCCGCCGGGCTGACGCGCCCGTCCATCTGCAGGTCCCAGAGGATGCCGACCTTGCCGATCGTGCGCAGTGCGTCGGTGGTGGTGAACGTGTACGGGCCGAGGGCGATCATGCTGGAACTCATCATGGCATAGGCCCCTAGGCTGAGCGCCGTGACTGATCTGGACATCTCCCTCGACGACCTGCGCCTCACCGAGTGGACGTCCTGCGGTGGATGCGCCGCGAAGTGGGGAGCGTCGCTGCTCACCAGCCTGGTCAGCGATTTTCCTGCCGCCAGTGACCCGTCGCTGCTGGTGGGTCTCGCTCCGTTCGACGACGCCGCCGTGTACCGGATCAGCGACGACCTGGCGATGGTCAGCACCACCGACTTCTTCCCGCCGCTCGTCGACCACCCGTCGGATTTCGGCGCGATCGCTGCGGCCAACGCCTGCAGCGACGTGTTCGCGATGGGCGGGCGGGTCACGGTGGCCGTGAACATCGCCGCCTTCCCCGAGCACTTCCCCCGCCCCGCCATCGTTGCCATCTTCGCAGCCGCGGCTGCCGTGGTGGCCGAGGCCGGCGGGTCCATCGCCGGCGGACACACGATCCGCAACCCGGAGCCGATCTTCGGCCTCGCCGTGCAAGGACTCGTGCACCCGGACCGCATCTTCCGCAAAGAGGGTGCCCGGATGGGCGATGCGCTGGTGCTGTCCAAGCCGCTCGGCACCGCCGCCGCGCTGGCCGGCGGCAGCGCGTCTGACAAGGCTGCGGCCATTGCCGGCATGCGTTCGCTGAACCGCCGTGCCTCCGAGGTCCTGCAAGCACATCACGGCGCCGTCCGCGCCGTCACCGACGTCACCGGCTACGGACTGTTCGGCCACGCGTGGGACATGGCCGAGCGTGCCGAGGCGGTGTTCGCGTTCGATGACGCCGCCCTGCCGCTGTATCCCGGAGTTGCCGCCGCACTCGCGCGGGGCGTGCGTACGGGTGGCGATCCACGCAACCGCGAACATGTCGCCGAACATGTCGAGATCACCGGCCGTCTCGGCGACGACCGCGCCGCGATCGGCTACGACCCGCAGACTTCGGGTGGGCTGCTCGCCGCCGTGGATCCGTCCATCGCCGATGACCTCGTCTCGGCCGGGTTCACCCGCATCGGCACGGTGGTGGCCGGCCCGCCGCGCATCGTCCTGCAATAGCCCGCCCGCCAGATGCCCACCGTGCGCACTCCGAGCAAGCGCGTGGCCCCAACGCGCGCGATCGAGCGCGACCTGTGGCAGGCCGGACACGAGGTCGTCGTGGGCATCGATGAGGTGGGCCGCGGTTCGTGGGCCGGACCGTTGATGGTGGGTGCGGCGGTGCTGCCGCGGGACCGCCGTGTCAACGGCGTGCGTGATTCGAAGATGCTCACCGAGCCTGAGCGTGAGGCCATCTTCACCAAGGTCGCATCGTGGTGCGACGCATGGGCCGTCGGCGCAGCAAGCCACGTCGAGTGCGACGAGCTCGGCATGGCAGCGGCCCAGAAGCTGGCTGCGCAGCGTGCGATCGAGGCACTGGGGGTGGTGCCGGACGCGGCGGTGGTGGACGGCAAGTGGAACTTCGTCGCCCCGCACGTGCGCCACGTGGAGATGCGCATCAAGGCGGATGCGTACTGCCTGTCCGTGGCAGCGGCGTCGATCCTGGCCAAGGTGACGCGCGACCGGATCATGCGTGAGGCGGCGGCCGACTACCCGCACTGGCACTTCGACACCAACAAGGGCTACCCGTGCCCGCTGCACAAGACCGCGCTGCAAGGATACGGGCCGTCGGCGATCCACCGGCGGTCGTGGGTGTTCATGGACAACTATGTGCCGTGGCCGGGCCTGCGGCTGATCCGTCCCGAGCAGCCCACCCTGTTCTGACGGGTACAGATGTGTTCAGCGGCTGCACGGAGGGAGCCCTCGGCAGCACCAACCGGGCGGCCGCCGAGATCCCTGCCGGCCGGTGACAGCACGGTTGGGCCGAAACCGGTCGATCCGTGCTGTCGCGGCGAGCGAGGTCCGTTGTGACGGGCGGGTCAGGTCAGGTGGTCGAGGGCGGTGGCAAGGTCCGCGACGAGATCGTGCGGCGACTCGATGCCGACGGACAATCGCACCAACGATGCCGGTACCTGCAACGGTGAGCCGGCCGCCGAGGCGTGAGTCATCTGCCCGGGGTGCTCGATCAGGCTCTCGACGGCGCCGAGGGATTCGGCCAGCGTGAACAGCTGCGTGTGGCGCACGACCTCGAGCGCGGCGGCCTCACCGCTGCGCGTCGCCGTGTCGCGCAGGGTGAAGCTGACCATGCCGCCGAAGTCGCGCATTTGCTTTGCCGCGGCCCGGTGGCCCGGATGGTCGGGCAGCTGCGGATACAGGACACGCTCGACCGCCGGGTGGCCGAGCAGCAGATCGACGACGGCGCGGGCGTTCGCACAGTGTCGCTCCATTCGCACGGCCAGCGTCTTCACACCGCGCAGCACGAGGTAGCAGTCGAACGGTGCAGGGATACCGCCGGCGGCGTTCTGGGTGAAGCGGATCCGCTCAGCGAGCGCATCGTCGTTCAGCGCGACGAAGCCGCCCACGACGTCGCTGTGGCCGCCGAGGTACTTGGTGGAGGAGTGCACCACGATGTCCGCGCCGAGGGTGAGCGGCTGCTGCAGGTACGGAGTGGCGAAGGTGTTGTCCACCACGACGAGAGCACCGTTGGCGTGCGCGACCGCAGCGATGGCCTCGATGTCCACGCACGTCAGCAACGGGTTGGTGGGTGTCTCCAGCCAAACCATCCGAGTATCCCCCGGCCAGTTCGCGGCGAGCGCGTCGACATCGGTGAGGTCCACTGCGCTCCACGGGAAGCCGAGCGGTTCCCACACCTTGGAGATCAACCGGAAGGTACCGCCGTAGGCATCGTTGCCGAGCAGGATGCGCTCGCCCTGGCGCAGGGTGCGCAGCACGTTGTCTTCGGCAGCGAGTCCGCTGGCAAACGCGAATCCGTGCGCAGCACCTTCCAGCGAGGCGACGCACGCCTCCAGCGCAGCGCGGGTGGGGTTGCCGCTGCGCGAGTACTCGAAGCCCTTGTGGTTGCCGACGCCGTCCTGGGCGAAGGTGGTGCTCAACGTGATCGGCGTGACCACTGCGCCGCTGGCCGCGTCGGGCGCCTGACCGGCGTGGATCGCGCGGGTCTCGAAGCCCCAATCCTGCTGTTCTTCGATCTCACCCATACGCGGACACCGCCTGAAGATAGGACAACACATCGGACCGGGTCATCACCGACAGCGGCCGGCCGCCCGACAACACCAGCAGCGCCGGCGCCGAGTCGAGCATCTGCACCGCGAGCTCCACCTTCTGGCCGACTCCGATGGTGGGCAGCTTCGGGCCCATCACCGTCTGGACCTCGCGGTCCATCACGTCCGGATCGTGGAAGACGGCATCCATCAACTCCAGCTCGTCGACCGCACCGGCGACCTCGGCGTTGGCGAACGGTGGCGTGTTCTTGCAGACAGGCAGCTGGCTGATCTGGTGTTGGCGCATGAGATCGATCGCCTCACGCACGGTGTGCGAAGGGTTGACGTAGACCAGCTCGGGGGTGGTGCCGCGGCTGCCGAGCATCGCCCCGACGCATTGGTCGCACTCCTGCAGGAAGCCGAAGTTGGCCATCCACGCATCGTCGAACACGCGTGACAGGTACCCGCGCCCGGAATCCGGGTTGAAGACCACGACGAGGTCGTCAGGACCGGCCGCCTTGGCCACACGGATCGCGGCAGCCACGGCCATGCCGCCGCTGCCGCCGATGAGGATGCCCTCTTCGCGACTGACCCGCCGGGCGGTGAGGAAGCTCTCCTCGTCGCTGATGGGGATGACCTCGTCGTAGAGACTGGCATCCCAAGCGGCGGGGAAGAAGTCCTCACCAACGCCTTCGACGAGATAGGGCCGACCGGATCCGCCACTGAACACCGATCCAACGGGATCAGCGGCGACGATCTTGACGTTCGGGTTCTTGGCACGCAGGTAACGGGCTGTTCCGGTGATGGACCCGCACGTTCCCGCACCCGCGACGAAGTGGGTGATCCGGCCGCCCGTCTGCTGCCACAGCTCCGGACCGGTGGTCTTTTCGTGGGCGAGCGGGTTGTTCGGGTTGGCGTACTGGTTGGGGCGGAACGCATGGAGTTCGTTGGTCAGGCGCTCGGCCACCTTGTAGTAGCTGGTGGGATCGTCCGGGGCAACGGCCACCGGGCACACCACGACCTCGGCCCCGTAGGCCCGCAGGAGCGACACCTTCTCCGGCGCCACCTTGTCGGTCATCACGAACACGCAGCGATAGCCGCGCTGTGCGGCCACGATCGCGAGGCCCACGCCGGTGTTGCCACTGGTGGGTTCGACGATGGTGCCTCCGGGCAGGAGCAGGCCGTCGCGCTCGGCAGCCAGGATCATCTCCAGCGCCGGGCGGTCCTTGGCCGAACCCCCCGGATTGGTGGTCTCCATCTTCATCGTGAGCAGGCTGGGGATGTTCTCCAGCTCGCTGATGCGCTTCATTCGCACGAGCGGTGTGCGACCGATCAGATCGATCACGGATTCGGCGATGTCGGTGCCGTGGAGCCGGGCATCTGCGGCGTCGTTCCCCCAAGCCATGCCCGCAGAGTACTGGCGAAACAGCGTGCGCGTTTTCCGTTGACCGATACGGCGACCGATACCGTGACCGGCGATGCCTGTCCGTCCCACCCATGACCAGGTGCTGTTGCTCGCCCCGGACCGGGCGGCGGCGACCGCGGCGTTGCCGTTGGCCGCGCCGGCATCGTGGTCGGCCGCCGGGTGTGATGACGGTGCGGTGTGGGGCAGCTACATCGCCACCTCGGCCGAACCGTACGACGTCGCCATCGACCTGTCCGACGACGTGGGCGGACCCGCGTACCGGTGCAACTGTCCGAGCCGCAAGATCCCGTGCAAGCACGCCCTGGCCCTGTTGTTGCTGCATGCCGACGGGGCGGTGGTTCCGGCGCGACGGCTGCCGTTCGCAGCGGACTGGCTGCAGCGGCGCGCGTCGCAACGCCACGACAAGGCGCCGGACGAGGACTCCGAACCCGCACAGGAGCAGTCAGCCGCCTCGTCGACCGCCGTCCCCACGGCTGACGGCGATGAACTGGCCGATGCGGGCGCCGGCGCACTTGGTGGCGGAGCTCGAGCGCCGCACGAGCCATTGGGGGGCATCGATCCCCAGCGTCAGAAGCGGCAGCTCGAACGCGCCCAGCGGATGCGTGCCGGCCTGCAGGAGTTGGACCGCTGGCTCGCCGACCGGATGCGCGTGGGTCTCGCCGCCGCAGAACTGGCCGAGATGGACACCTGGGAGCGCCTCGCCGCGCGACTGGTCGACGCGCAGTGCGGCGCGCTCGCCAACCGGGTCAAGCGCGTCGCCACGAAAGTGGGCCAGCACCCGCATTGGCACGAGGACGTGCTGGAGGAGATGGCGATGCTGCACGCGCTGGCCGTGGGAGCCCAGCACACGTCGGGCCTTCCGTCTGCACTGGCCGACGGCGTGCATGTCGCCACCGGGCTGACGGTGGCCAAGGACGACGTGCTGGCCGGTGTGCCCACCACGGCCACGTGGATCGTCGCCGGCGAGAGTCGCACGCGCGAGGACCGCATCACCGTGCAGCGCACGTGGTTGGCCACGTCCGGCGGGGCGCCGGTGACCTGGGCGATGCTCCTGGCCTTCGGCGCGTTCGGCAACGAGGTCACCAGCGAGCACGTGGTTGGCACGGCGTTCGACGCCGACGTGCACTGGTATCCCGGCGGCATCAACCTGCGTGCGATCGTCGGCCGCATCACAGCGGAGGCGGCGCCGCACCGGTGGGGGCCGGCAGCCACCACGATCGAGGCCGCGCTGCAGGCCGCAGGCTGGGCACTGGCCGGCGAACCGTGGCTGGAGCGCTACCCCGTGTGCATCACCGCCGTGCCTGCGCCGGTTGGCAACGCCCGGTGGGTGCTGGCCGACGAGACCGGTTCGGTGCGCATCGCCGCGAGCTTCACCCGAGTGGCCGAACTGGTTGCCGTGTCCGGCGGACGACCCGTGCGGATCATGGGCGAGTGGAGCACTGACGGCGTGATGCCGCTCACCCTGTTCACGACCGAGCACGCCGTGACGCTGTGAACGATCTCGGCCGAGCCGCTGCCGCCGAGTGGGCCGGGCTCGTGACGGCCGCCGTGCTGGGCACCGACCGGCGGCCACTACCCGCCCCCGAGCCCGGATGGGACGTGGCCACCCGCAGCGAAGACCCCGCCGTGCAACTGCTCGACAGGGCCGCTGCGGCGGCGACGGCGCGTCGCGCCGGACGACGACCGGCGGCCGCGCCGCCGCTCGTGCCGGCCGCCCCGCTCGATCCCCGTCTGGTCTGCCCTCCTGCCGCTGCGGCTGCGCTCGGACGGCTGCTGGCCGGCCAGTTCGACGTGTTGCTCGGCGAATGGTTCGAGCTGTGCGCAGCCGGCGGGTTTCAGCTCCCGAACCATCTGCTGCCATCGTTGCTGCTGCGCGGTCGGCGCCAACCGGCGCTCGACATCGCGGTGCGGCGCATCGCCGGTGAGCGCGCCCGTTGGCTCGCCGAGGCGATGCCCGAGCTGCGTGTGGCGTTGGACCCCGCCCGCATGCCGGCCGGAGCGGATCCACTGGCCCCACTCGTACGGCCGGTGGACAGCGGTGCCGTGGCGGCGGCGATCATCGACACCTTCGCCGACCGCTCGGCGACGTGGGCGGCCGCCGCGCAGATGCGCCTGACCGCAGCGGCCATCGATCCTGTGTGGCTGCCGACTC
Source organism: Actinomycetota bacterium (assembly GCA_043745825.1). Taxonomy (GTDB): domain Bacteria; phylum Actinomycetota; class Acidimicrobiia; order Acidimicrobiales; family Ilumatobacteraceae; genus WLMZ01. The sequence goes on from JAYTSB010000446.1 coordinate 7,618, forward strand.
TGATCAGTGGACTGCACCACGCGCCGTTCCACGCAACCACGGAGCGAACGCGCGTGGACCTGCTCGGTGTGGCCCAGCTGCGCTGGGAGATCGTCGTCAGCATGGCGCCTCCGAATTCCGCGGACGCTGTACCGTTGCCGCGTGGCTGACACCCCGCCCCCCGGCGCCCCCGACGACGCATCACCGCCCGGCGAGCCGCCGACGCGGCGCTCGCTGCCGCGTGCGGCCCGGCTGTCGCGACTGTCGCCCAGCTCCGATCCGGGCCCCGCAACCCCTCCGGCCCCACCCGTTGCGGCCGCGGCCGCGCCGTCTCCGCCTCCCGTCACACCGACACCCCCGACGGTCCCGACACCCCCGGCTGTCCCGACACCCCCGGCTGAGCCCGTGTCCGGGGGGATCCGCGTGGTGGAGCTCGTACCCGGCGCGGCGTATGCACCGTCGCCGGCGGTGCAGGCTGCGCAACAGGCCGCTGCCCGCGCCGCGGCGCGGCCCGCCTCCGCGCCGGTCACGTTCAAGCCCCTGCAGGACGTGCTGGCCACGCGCAGCGCGATCATCTCGGTGATCGGCGCCGTGCTGTGCTTCTTCCCGTTGCTGTCGCTGGTCGGTCTCGTGACCGGCGTCGTCGCCCGACGCCGCATCCAGCGCAGCGGTGGTCAGCTCACCGGCACGGGATCGGCATCGCTCGGCATCCTCCTCGGCGCGGCCGGCGTGGTGATCGGCACCGCGGCCGACGTCGTCTTCCTCCTGCGGCGCTGACACACCCTCGGTGTAGCTTGCCCCACGTGACCGATCACGATGCCGCCGACGTCCTGCGACCCCACGCCGAGGTCGAGTTCGCCGGTGAGCTGGCAGCTCTCGTCGAGCAGGACACTCGGCCCCGGCCACCGCGGTGGAAGTTGTCGCCCTGGTCGGTGGTTACCTATTTGACCGGCGGCACGTTGGCCGACGGAACCGTGATCTCGGCCAAGTACATCGGCCCGCGCCGGTTGATCGAGGTGTGTGTCGCCACGCTGGCAACGGATCGCGCCCTGCTGCTGCTCGGCCTTCCCGGAACGGCCAAGACGTGGGTGAGCGAGCATCTCGCCGCAGCCATCAGCGGGGACTCGGCGCTGTTGGTTCAGGGCACGGCTGGTACGGCCGAGGAATCCGTGCGCTACGGCTGGAACTATGCCCGGCTGCTGGCCGAGGGACCGAGCATGGGTGCGCTCGTGCCCTCGCCGGTCTACCGGGCGATGCAACACGGTGCAATCGTTCGCGTCGAAGAGCTGACCCGCATGCCCAGCGACGTGCAGGATGCGCTGATCACCGTGCTCAGCGAGAAGGTGCTGCCCATTCCCGAGCTGGGCACCGAGATGCAGGCCCGGCCCGGGTTCAACCTGATCGCCACGGCCAACAGCCGCGACCGGGGGGTGAACGAACTGTCCAGCGCACTGCGCCGACGGTTCAACACCGTGGTGCTGCCGTCACCGGCCACGGTGGATGAGGAAGTGCGCATCGTCACCGAGCGTGTGGCCGCATTGGCGGGGGCGCTCTCGCTGCCGGACGTGCGTGTGCCGGGCGAGGAGATGCGCCGGGTCGTCTCGGTTTTCCGCGAGCTGCGTTCGGGTCAGAGTGAGGACGGGCGGATCATGTTCAAG